>JAHWKJ010000425.1 GCA_019347905.1 Planctomycetota bacterium | reverse complement strand
CCGTCGGAGTTCACCGCCACCACCAGCAGGTCACCCAGCGCGCGGGCCTGCTCCGTGTCGCCGACGATCAACGCCCGCAACAGGAACGTCGGCTCAATGTCGAGCGGCATCACCTGCTCGTAGGTGCCGATGGGCACCATCGCCCGCCGGCTGCCTTCCAGCGACGTGGTCAATTCGAGCGGTTCGCCCACGCCGAAAAAGGCCGAGGCGAACACGCGCTTGACCGAGAACTTGCGAAAGCCCGGCGTCTGCCAGCCGAGAAACACCCGCTCGCGGCCTTCCCGCAGCGCCGACACCTGCAGGTGGTAGCGGCCCAGAAAATCTCGCGGCGGCAGGGCGGCGCGGCCGCTGAGCACATTGCCGGAGATCACGCGGTTTTCGCCCTCCGCCAGTGTGCCTGCCACGAGTTCGGTGACGCTGGCGCCCAGCCTCGTTCGCAAGAGCCGCGGGTTCTTCACCGGCGGCCCGGAAAGCGCGATCACGCGCTCGACCGGCAGCCGGCCCGTGGTGAACAGCTTTCCGATTGCCGCCACGTCCTGGTAGCCGATGTGCCAGACCGTCTTATTGCGACCGACGGGGTCGAGGAAGTGGATGTGCGTGCCGGCCAGCCCCGCGGGGTGCGGGCCGGAGAATTCGACGAAGGTGGCGAACTTCAGCTCGCGGCCGGGGATGGCGGCGCCCGGCCGTTTGCAGACGAATAGCCGCCCGTCGCACAAGTGCTGGAGGACGTTGAGACCGTAGGTGAAGGCGAGGTCATTGCCGGCCAGCACGGTCTCCGGCCGCGCGGCGAGCGGGGCCGTATCGATCGCCGTGACGAACAGCGAATGCGGCGCGCTCGCGGGCGAGGGGACCTTGCTGTAGGGCCGCGTCCGCAGGGCGGTCCACAGGCCGCTTTTGACGAGGTTCTCGCGCACCTGCTCGCGGGTCAGCGTGGTGAGATCGGTGTCGTAGTACGACGCGAACTCGACCTCGTCGTCGCCCTCCAGCTCGATCGCCACCGACTGGAACACGCGCTTGGCGCCGCGGTTCACCGCGACGACGGTCCCGCAGCCGGGGGACGTGTAGACCACGCCCGGGAGCTTCTTGTCCTCGAAGAGCGGCTCGCCCAGCCGTACCTGCTGGCCCTCGCGGACGGCCATGGTGGGCTTCATGCCGATGTAGTCGTCGGCGACGAGGCCCACCGTGCGGACTGGCGGCGCGTCTTCGATCTCCTGTCGAGGGGCGCCGGCCAGCGGGACGTCGACGCCTCGGGTGATGCGGTACATACCGTCTGTTTCGTCCTCGGTTAACCGCGTATCTTATCGGTGCCCCGGCGAATGTGTAGGGCTACGCGGTTCGTAGAGCAAGCGTCCCGCTTGCTCGGCCGACGTGACTCCACCGGGCCGCCATGGGCCGGCTATTGGCGATGAAGTCCGTACCACAAGCTGGCAGCTTGTGCTACGAGGCGGCTATTCGAACAGCCGCCGCTGCGGCGAACCGGGTGGGGCCGCCGGATCGAGGCCCAGGTGCGCTAGGGCCTTCGCCGTGACCATGCGGCCGCGGGGCGTGCGCTGGATGAGGCCCTCCCGCAACAGGAACGGCTCGACCTCGTCTTCCAGCGTGTCGGGCGAGATGTTCATCGTGTGGGCGACCGCCTGCAGGCCCGCGGGGCCGCCGCCGAACACGCCCACCAGCGTCTCCAGGTAGCGGCGGTCCTGCCGGTCGAGGCCCAGCTCGTCGATCTCCTTCATCGCCAGCGCTCCCTGGACCAGCGGCTTGGTGATTCCACGTTCGGAGCGTTTGTGGTCGGCGAAGTCGCGGGCCCAGTACAGCAAGTTGTTCGCCTTTCGGGGGGTGCCGCGGCTGCGGCGGGCCAGTTCCAGCGCGGCCTCGGGGCTGATCGACGTGCGGAGCTTGCGGGCATTGCGGACGACGATTTCCGCCACGTCTTCGACCTCGTAGAAGTCGAGGTGCTCGCGGTTGACGAAGCGGTCGCGTAAGGGGCCGGTGAGCATGCCGCTGCGGGTGGTCGCGCCGATCACCGTAAACGGCTTGAGCTTCATGTTGAGCGTGCGAGCCGAAAGCCCCTCGCCCAGCGTGATATCGACGCGAAAATCTTCCATCACCGGGTAGATGAACTCCTCGACGGTCGGCGGCAGGCGATGGATCTCGTCGATGAACAGCACCGAGCCGTACTGGGCGTTGGTGAGGTACGGCAGCACGTCCTTGGGAGCGGCCAGCGCCGGCCCGGAGGTCATCTGCACTTCGACGCCCAGCTCGCGGGGGAGCGCAGTGGCCAGCGTGGTCTTGCCGATGCCGGGCGGCCCGTCGAGCAGGAGATGCCCCAGCGGCTGGCGGCGGCCTTTGGCGGCATCGACCATGATCCGCAGCCGTTCGACGACCTTGTGCTGGCCGACGACGTCCGCGAGCGTTTTGGGCCGCAGCTCGTCGTCGTGGCGGTCGTCATCGGGGTCGAAGAACGGGGCGGCGGCGGGGACGGTGGGCGGATCCGGCTCGCTCGTGGAATCGCTCCGATAAACCCGCTCACGTGCCATGCGAGACCTCGCTCAGGAGCGAGCTACATCACCAGAATGCGGTGCAGGGCCTTGAGACCGTCAGTATTGGAAGTCAACATCACGCCTCGCTCAACACCGCTTCCATCACCTCGTCGGAGATGTTGTAGTTGGCCGTCACGCTTTGTACGTCTTCGTGGTCTTCGAGGGCTTCGATCAGCTTCAGCACGCGGCGGCCGCTGTCGGCGTCGAGATCGATCGTGTTCTGCGGGATGCTGGCGATTTCAGAACTCTCGCAGGGGATGCGGGCCTCTTCGAAGGCATCGTTCACCTGCTGAAAGACGTCGGGCGTGCAGGTGACCTCGAACGTGTCGCCCGCGCGGCGGACGTCTTCGGCCCCGGCCTCCAATGCGACCTCGAACAGGCGGTCCTCGTCGACGTTGGCGGCCGGGACGACGAACAGGCCCTTGCGGTCGAACAGCCACGCCACGCAGCCCGTGCTGCCGAGGCTGCCGCCGTGGATCTCGAAGATCTTGCGGACCTCGCCCGCCGTGCGGTTGCGGTTGTTGGTGAGGATGCTGCACAACACGGCCACGCCTTCGGGGCCGTAGCCCTCGTAGGCGACTTCCTCGTACTGCTCGCCTTCGAGCTCGCCGCAGCCCTTCTTGATCGCCCGCTCGATGGTGTCCTTGGGCATCGAGGCCTGCTTGGCCTTGTCGATGGCGTAGCGCAGCGCGAGGTTCGTCGCCGGATCGCCCCCGCGCTGCGCGGCGACGATGATCGCGCGGCTGAGCTTTCCGAACAGCTTGCCGCGCTTCTTGTCGACGGCACCCTTCTTGAAGGCGATGTTGGCCCAGTGTGAATGGCCGGCCATGGGGACGCGGAATTGTAAGAGTGCAGAAGTGGGTCAATGCGGAAGTGGCGAACACCAATCACACCGGCGACTTATCCGCGGGACGTCTCGCCGGAATGCCCGAGAGCATCCCTTTCGCGCTGAGGTCCTCGTCGATTTCGGGCCAGTGCACGCCTTCGCCGCTCCCCAGAATTTCGATGTTTTGGCGCTCGTCGGGCGTCGCTTCCGAGAGCCGCCACGACCAGGCCAGCGGCACGCTCACCGTGCGACCGTCTGTCAGTTCGGCCGTGATGAGGTCGTCTCCGACGTCGATATGTGCGATACGTGGTTCAGTCACCGCAGGCATCGCCAATTCCGAGCAGTAATGGCATCAGGGCGAAGCCGGCTCGGCCGGCTTCGGGCCGGACGGCTCGGCCGCGGCGTTTTGCAGCTTGTCTTCGATCCGCTCGATGATTTTTTTCTCCGGCTGGCTGGCCTTCTTCGCCGATTCCAGCGCCTTCTGCCAAGTCTCGACCGCCTTGGGCATCTGGTCGAGCTGCCGGTAGCAGTCGCCCAGATGATCGAGAATCGTGGCGTCGGAGCCGGAGGGCAGTTTGACGGCCTTCTCCAGCCATTCGGCCGCGTCCTGAAACTTACCGCGCTTGTAGAGCACCCAGCCCATGCTGTCGAGATAGGCGGCATTTTCCGGCTCGGCCTCGACCGCCTTGCGGATCATCGATTCGGCCTGCTCCAGGTTCTTGCCCTGGTCGGCATACAGATAGCCGAGGTCGTTGTTGACCGACGGATCGTCTGGATCCTCCACCAACACCTGCTCGAGAATCGCTTCCCCTTTGCGCATGTCGCCCTGTTGCACGTACACGTTCGACAGCGTGAACTGGCAGCGGCGGACGATCTCCTGGTCCTGCGGAAACTGTGCGATCACCTGCTCCAGCCGCTTCGTCGCTTCGTCCCACTCTCGCGCGTGGTAGTAGATCCAGGCTTCCTGGTAGTGCAGGAGTGCGACGTTTGGCAGCAGGTTCTGCGCTTCGCGAACCGCTTCGAGCGCCCCTTTGGTGTCGCCGGCCAGTGCGCGGGCCTGCGAGAGGCGGAACAGGAAGTTCGGCCGTGCGGATTGGGCCGCGGGTGTGTTCACCGCTTCCTCGAAGACCTTGGCGGCGCCGGCGTAGTCGTCGACGTCGAACAGGTGCGAGCCCAGTTCCTCGAAGACCAGCGCCGCCGCGGCAGGCCGCGACTTCAGCGCCTGGCGGTAGAACGCCGTGACGTCTTCCGTCTTGTCGGCGGCGACGGCGATCTGGCCGAGGATCATCGCCGGCACGAAATCCAGCCCGGCTCCACCGGCGGCCAGTCGCCGTCGGCCCTCCGCCAGAAGATCGCCCTGCAGCTTTTCGTCACTGTTGATCGCCTCGACTTCCGTCTCGATGCGGGCCAGGTTGCGCAAGCTCTGCTCGGGATTGCGGCCGTCGCCCGCGGCGGCGGCGAGCGTGTCGAGCAGTTCCGCCGGCCGCTTCTGCCGGCGGTACACCGCCGCCAGTCCGACGTGCCCTTCCGTCCCGCCGCCGGCTTCGAGCGTCTTCTTGAACAGCTCTTCCGCGAGATCGAGCCGGTCGGCCTCGAGGTACTGTTCGGCGAGGAAGTACTGCAGCGTGGCGTTCTTCGCGTCCTTCTCGGCGAGCGTTTTCAACCGGCCGATGAGATCCCCGGAGCGGTCCATGGCGGCGAGGATGTCCGCCAGAAGCTGATAAGCGTCGCGGCCCTTGGTCTGCAGTTCCGCGTCGAAGTACTTCTGCAATTCGTCGAGTGCCTTCTGGTGCTCTTTGGTCTGCAGGTAAACTCGGGCGAGATTGTAGTTGAGCGAGCCGGGCTTGCCTTCGCGTTCCTTGGCCGCCAGCTCGAACGCCTGCACGGCCAGTTCGATCCGCTCGGCGTCGAGAAACGCCTGGCCGATCCGCTCGTAGCTGCTGGTGGGATCCTGCTCCAGGGCCTGCCGCGCGCGGAGGTCTTCCTCGAGTCCGAACGCGGCCGGGTTGCGGCGGGCGTCGAACACCACGCGGTAAGCGTCGGCGGCCTTCGGCAGATCGCCAACGGCGGAATACAGGATCGCCAGGTCGCGGTTGAGCGTGACGTAGGCGGGCGTCTTCTTGTCCAGCGTCTTCGAACCCACCGCCTTCTCGAGCAGCCGGATCGCGTCGGGCAGGTTCCGCTGGGTGGCCATGTGCACGCCCAGCCGCCGCAGAAGCTCGTAATCCGTGGGATCGAGCTCGACGGCCTTCTCGGCGTACTTGATG
>JAHWKJ010000029.1 GCA_019347905.1 Planctomycetota bacterium | reverse complement strand
GACGACGTCAAGTCATCATGGCCTTTATGCCTGGGGCTGCACACGTGCTACAATGGCGCGTACAAAGGGACGCAAAACCGCGAGGTCAAGCAAACCCCAAAAAGCGCGCCTCAGTTCGGATTGCAGGCTGCAACTCGCCTGCATGAAGCTGGAATCGCTAGTAATCGCAGGTCAGCTATACTGCGGTGAATATGTTCCTGAGCCTTGTACACACCGCCCGTCAAGCCACGAAAGCGGGGGGCATCCGAAGTCGCTGACCCAACCCGAAAGGGAGGGAGGCGCCGAAGATGAACTCCGTGATTGGGACTAAGTCGTAACAAGGTAGCCGTAGGGGAACCTGCGGCTGGATCACCTCCTTTCTAAGGATTACGATCAACGACAATTCCCGCTCTGAAGCCCACGGGTTGCAACCCGTGGGCTTGGGAGCACAACTCTAACTCAGCCGCATTACCGGCTTGAAGTTCGACCGGTTTCACCAGCCATTGCATACATCGAAGACTCCCGTCTCTGCCACGTGCAGGGGCGGGAGTTTTCTTTTGCGCTCGATCTTTGGGACGCAAAGGCACGAAGGCTCAAATGAGCAATTCGATACCAGCTTTTTTCCTCAATCTTCCTTCTCCCGAACGGGTTTCGGACTTCGCCCTGCTGCAAAAGGATGCAGTCGCGGCTGACCTTCGCGGGGCGGGACTGGAGTGCTATCTTTCGCGGCCTTTCGCTCCTGATTCGTGGCCGCATCCCATGGCGTCGATTGCTCTTGCTCGTCCTGCCGCGCTGTATGTGGCCGCGCTCTGTGCGGGCGGACTGATCGTCGGATGCCGGCTGCTGCCCGGGCTCATACCATCGGAGAAACTCGGCGGCGGGGAGATTGAGGCACTGCGGGCGAGCCTCGCCGGCGACGTCTGGCTGCCGGATCCGGAGTGGTCCGTGGTACGCGACGCGCGCGCCGGACTCGCCCAACTCCCGCCTCTGTACCGCTGGCGCTTTGGCGGTCGGATCGACGATCACGGGCCGCTCGAACCAGGCGAGGACGCCGCATCGCGCCGGCTCGCGCTCGAAGTGCTGGCGGAACGCGATGAACCGGCCGGCTGGAATGCGGCGATTCTGCTGGCTCGCGAGCATCCCGAGCAGGACGCACGCCTTTCGGACGTCCTCGAACGACTCGTCACCGGCCGAACCCGCGGCGGCTTGTCCGCCTTCAAGCTCACGAGCCGAGCGCCGGCGGCCGAGCCGTCCGCTTCGCTCCGCGCGGCCGCGGCCGAAGCCTGGTGCGGCGTTCTGGCAGCCCGGTCCGCGGACGACCCGTTCAAAGCCCTCGCGCCCGCTGGAAGAGCGCTCGAAGACGCAGCGCTGCCCGAACTTGTCCGGACGGAACTCATCTACGGAATCTGCAGACGCATTCCGCCGCGGGCTGTTCGGGCCGTCGAGGACGCCTTGAAGAACACCGCCGGTACCGAGCCGTCGCTGCGGCGTGCGGCGATGGAGGCCTGTGCACTGCACGCGCTGTGGAACCGGCCGGAGTCGGCGACAATCGCGGACGCAGCCGTGATTGACTTCCGAGAAGATGGCGAGCGCTGGCCGGCAGTGCTGCTCGACTCGCGCCGCTCATCCGCAGGTCTGGCGCGAGACGCGGACGCGGGAGTTCGGGCCGCCTGGTTGTTGTGGCTGGCGGCCGTCCGCGATCCGCAGGCGGCGCAGAGTCTCGAGACGGCCCTCCGCGATCGCGACGAGGGGGTGCGGGAAAGGGCGGCCATCGGTCTGGGTGTGCTGGGGACAGCCGAAGCGAGGACGCTGCTGGAAGCGGAGATCGCGAAGGGGACAAATCGCACGGCCGCAGCCCGCGCTCTCACGGCCTGGGGCGCCGATGCCGTCCGCCCGCTGCTCGAAGCCGGCTCTCCGCACTTGGCGCTCGTCATCGCCCGCGAACTTCACACGGCTCCGGCGGCGGACGCCGGCCTCCTGCTCGAGAACCTGCTGCGCTCGCGCAGCCCCGAGGTCCATACGGCGGCAATTGAAGCCGTCGATGGCTGGCCCGACGAGTGGGCCGTCCCCGTGCTCCTGGAGGGACTGCGGTCCGACGTCGCCCGCATCCGCCGCAGCGCGCTCTCCGCTCTGCGGCTGCGCTGTCCAAAGGTGCCGGGGGACTTTCCGTGCGATGAGACGGACGCGGCGGTGCGGGCCGAAGCCGTCGCCCGGCTGATTCACGACGCGGGATTGCCGACGCGTCCGGTCGAACCGCCGGCCGTTCGTGCGCCGCAAAACGAGCGCGTGCCGGACGCGGCCCGCGAGGCGTGGGTCGTGGGCGTGCTTCAGGACGCTGTACTGGCCGTGGGCCGCGGGGAGCCGCACTCGGCCGTGCTCGCGCGGCTGCGCGGGTTCGAAGCGGCTGACGTGCCGGTGCTGGAACGGTTCCTCGGCGACAGCGGTCCTGGATCGCCGGCGGCGGAACTCTCGCGCCTGTTGACCGAGACGGTCCTGCTAGAACTGGCCCCGCAGTGGAAGGCCCTGGTCGAACTTGCCAGCAGCGACCGAGCCGCACGCAGAAAGGCGGCACAGGATCTGGCCGAGGTGGGACGGGAACGGACGCTCTCGCCGGCGCTCGTCCAGCGGCTGGAAGAACGGTTGATCGCGAGTGACGATGCCGAAGTCTGGCGGTTCGTCCTGGAGGCGGTCGCGGCCGACGCCACGCCGGAAAGCGAGCGGCTGATGGTGCTGGCCGCGCAGCATGCACGTGCCGACATTCGGCTGGCGGCCTGCCGGTACGCCGCGCGTCACCGGCTGCCGCGCTTCGCCGCCTGGCTCACGCCGCTGTTGGCGGACGGCGATTTCGCAGTGCGCTTGGCGGCGGTGGAGGCGTCGGGTGTGTGCGGCAACCCGGTCGTCATCGGCGGACGGCCGGAGCACGGACTGCCGGGCCTGCGCGACATGCTCCGCGACCAGAACGATCGATTGCGGATCGGGGCGGCCATCGCGCTGGCGAGGCTGGGGGATCGGCAGGGCCTCGAAGAACTGTTGCGTCTTTCGAACCACCCGGAGCGAGCGATCCGCAAAAGCGCCGTGCGTGGGATGAGCGGTCTTGGCGATCGGCAGATTGAGCGGCGGCTGCGGGAGATGGCCGTCGGCGAGCGCGATGCGGAAGTCCGCCGGGAGATTGAAGCCCCCGGCTTGCAACCCGTGGGCTTCGGCAGGTTATGATGTGCATTCATGGCGGCGCGGTGGTTGCGTCCGCCCGGGCCAGACAGCACAACACGACGGAACCTGCGCATGTCCGAACCGCGCGACGACTTTCACTTCGAGTGGCACGGAAATGCCGTCGTCATCCGGCCGGCGCCCAGCGTCGAAAAGATGAACTGGGACCTGATCGATCAGTCGGCCGAAGTGATCATGCAGCCGCTGGAGGGCCACGATCCGCCGATGGTCGTGTTTGACCTCAGCGACGTCAGTTACTTCGGCTCGCTGTTCCTGCAGCTTCTATTGCGGTGCCATACGAAGGTAAAGACGCGCGGCGGCGAGCTGGTGCTGTGCGGCGTCAGCCCGCTTGCGCGCGAGCTTTTGCAGGTGACGGCGCTCGATACGCTGTGGGCGATCTACGACACCCGCGATGAAGCTTTGGAAGCAGTCGCCCGCTGAGCGCCCACGGGGTCAGACCCCTTTGCGGACGTGCGATCGGGAAGTTGGAACGCGGGTGAGCCGCTCTGTGCGTCTCGCAAGTCCGTAGTGTGGATTTCAATCCACACGCCCGGTGCTCAGTTGGCATGTGAGTGTCGAAAGCACTCTGTCGTGTGGATTGAAATCCACACTACGACGGCGACGCGGGCGGTTTAGAACCTGCCCTACGGCTGACGCTCCGCTTCCGGAATGTGAATCACCGTCAGGGCGCACGTGTCGAAATCGTACCGCCCGCGGCGGTTCGGCTCCGCACGGCTGCCGTTCCACGTCACGTACACTTTCGAGCCGTCTTCGCTCACCGCCGAGCCGAACGTGCCAATGGGCACGTAGCCCAGCTTTTCCTTCAGCGTCGGGTGCAGGAAGCAGACGACCTTTTTCGTGCCGGTCTTTGTGTCGTATTGCACGAGCGGTGTGCCGTCGCGTTCGCTGCCGCCGTGGGCGCCGGCTGAGTAGTACAGGTAGCGCCCGGTCGGATCGGCATCGATGGTGGTAATGTAATCCTGCGCGCCCACGGCGGCGGTGCCGATCTTCTCGATGTCTTCGGTCTTGGTGTTGAATCGCCACAGCGTGCCGTCGCCGCGGGTCGAGACGGTGTAGACGAAGCCATCGGGCGTCTCCTGCGTCGCGGCTCTCAGGCCGATCGTGCCCTCGATCTTTTGCGGGGGCTTTCCCGATTCCGGGTCGTAGCGGAACAGCGGGCCTTCATCTTCGGGCGTGTAGTACACGCGGCCGGTCGAGCGGGCGAAGATCAGGTAGCGGTAGGGGCCGTGCTCGACGCTGTGCAGTACCTTCTTCTGCGGCACGCTGTAGGCGAAGAACATGTCGGGGTCGGTGCGATTGCCCGCCGCGGTGCCGCCGTAGAAGATCAGCCGCTCGGGATCGAGCACGCTGGTGGGAATGCAGTGCTTCGGCACCGGCCCCTGCACGACGACTTCCGTCTTCCCGGTCTGCGGATGGTAGCGGAGGATCCAGTCGCCCTTGTAGTGGTACTCGTCCGTGGTGATGCGGGTCGAGCCGCGGTGCGTGCCGAAGTACAGCCAGCCGTCTTTCCCTTGATCGATGCGGCTGTGGATCTTTCCCGGCACGTAATGCCCTTCGGGCATGTCGAGAACTTTGAAGACGTCGACGATGGTCTTGAGCCGCTTCGTCTCGGGATCATACTCGTAAACGAACGCGTGCCCCTGCGGCGCGCCGTGGTCACCGATGGCCGAGTAATACTTGCCGTCGGCCGCCAACTTGCCGTCGGCCGCCAAGCTGTCTCCCCACACCGACCACGGTCGGCCGGCGTAGTTCTGCTCCGGGTAGTAGAGGAAATCAACCGTGGGCGCAGTTTTCGCGATCTCGACGCCTTCGCGCAAGGTCTCGGTGGGTTTGAGGAAGGCGTCCGTCTGGAGCGTCGCCGATGGCTTCCCGCCCGGCAGCTCCGGCGGCCAGGCGAGATCGCTGGCGGCTGCCGAAGCACCAGCGATTAGCAGGATGAAGAATGACCCGCTCTGAGCAATCTGACGAATTGAAGCTTGCATCTCTTAGGTTGCCCCGTGAGTTTTGAACTGCCAGACGACGGTGAATCTCAATTCGCGAGTCTTTCCCAATCGGCGCGGATCTCGGGCCAGGTTCGTCCGCCGCCCCGGCGCACGCGCTCCAGGAGTTCTTCACGGCTCGTCGGAGAATCGACGCCCACATATTCCGAAGGATCGGCTGGCTGAGGCCAAGGTTCCAACAGAGGGAGAAAGTGACCCAGCACTCGGCCGCTTTCGTCGCACAGTTCGAGCGAATCGCTGAGGTCCTGGAGCTTACGGATTGTTTCAATGTCGACGCTGATGCGCTGCATGCGAACCTCCCGAGGAACGGACTCGATTATGCCCATCGCGGCGAGTGAGATCCAATGCAAGTCTATCATCTTTGGCCGCACGCTTCCGCAGGCCGCGAGCGACCGCTACCGTTGAGGTTCTGCTCCACGACTCGCCACCCGCCGAGAATCGCGTGCGCTGCCTCGCCATCGGTGACGTTCACGGCTGCCTGACGGCGCTCCGGACGCTGGCGCGGGCGGTCGATTTTCAGGCTGGCGATCGTCTTGTGTTTCTGGGCGATTATGTCGATCGCGGGCCCGATTCGCGGGCGGTGATCGACTGGATCCTCGATCTTTCCAACCGAGTGGAAACCATCACCCTCCGCGGCAACCACGAGGTGATGATGCTGGAGGCCTGGCGGAACCCGCGGTTCCTCTCGGGCTGGCTCGGCTGTGGCGGCCTCGCGACGCTGGATTCGTATCGTCCTCACCCATACAGCCCGCGACGGATCGAAGACGTGCCGCCCGAGCACTGGGCGTTTGTCGAAGCCACCCGGCCGTACTACGAAACCGACAGCCACATCTTCGTCCACGGCAACGTCGATCCGGCGAGGCCGCTCGCGGAACAATCGGACGAGATGCTGTACTGGATGAAGTTTAACGGCGACGGGGCGGCCGTCACTCCCCACTGTTCGGGCAAGACGATGATCTGCGGTCATGCCGCGCAGAGAAGCGGTGTGCCGGCAGTGACCCCGTCTGCCGTGTGTATCGACACGTGGGTCTACGGCGACGGCTGGCTCACCTGCCTCGACGCCGAAAGCGGCCACATCTGGCAGGCGAACCAAGCGGGCCGCACCCGCGAGCTGCGGCTCGACGAGCTGATGCCGACGCCGTAGAGCAAGCGTCTCGCTTGCTCGTCATGAAGCGGGGTCAGGGCCCGCGGAACGGGGTCAGACCCCTTTGCGGACGAGCGACACAGAGCGTGGAACACGTAACATCCGCAAAGGGGTCTGACCCCTTTTGGCTACTGGCTGCGCTCGCGGGTCTGCAGGGCCTCGCCGGCGGCTTCGAGAATGCTCAGCCGGCCGCCGTAGGTCTTCCGCAGGTTCTCCGGCGTGAACGTCGTCTCCACCGGGCCGCTGGCCACCAGCCGCATGTTGAGCAGCACAACGTCGTCGAAGTAGCCCGGCACCGTCCGCAGGTCGTGGTGCACGACGAGCACGGTCTTTCCCTGCGTGTGCAGCTCGCGGAGCAATTCGAAGATCACGCGCTCCGTCGCCGCATCGACGCCGGCCATCGGCTCATCCATGAAGTAAATCTGCGCCTGCTGGGCGAGCGCCCGGGCCAGAAACACCCGCTGCTGCTGTCCGCCGGAAAGCTGGCCGATCTGCCGGTTGGCGAGGTGCGAGATGCCGACCTTTTCGAGGCATTCCATCGCTCGCTGTCGTTGACGGCGGCCGGGACGCCGGAGCCAACCCAGCTCGCCGTAGGTTCCCATCAGCACGGCATCGAAGGCGCTGACGGGAAAGTCCCAGTCGACGCTCTCGCGCTGCGGGACGTAGCCTACGAGCCGCCGCTGCTTCTCGAACGGCTTGCCGTAGACCCGAATCCGTCCGCCGGCCATGGGAACCAGGCCCAGAATGGCCTTGATCAGCGTGCTCTTGCCGGCGCCGTTGGGGCCGACGATGCCCACCAGCCGCGGTTCGGGAATCGTCAAGTCCACGTTCCACAAGACCGGCTTGCGATGATAGGCCACGGTGACGTCGTGCACGTCGAGCACTGCGGGAGCCGCGTCGCGACCGTTCGACGCGACGGCCGCCGCGGCAGGCGCGGGACGTTCGAGCGTATCGCTGCGGGCGGGTTGAAGCATCGGACGCCTGGCTATTCGAGAGCGCCGCGAATCGTCTCGACGTTGTGGCGGATCATGCCTTCGTAGGTGCCTTCCGGCGTGCCTTCGCGGCCCATGGCGTCGGAGAACAACTCGCCTCCCAGGTCCACCGTATGCCCGCGCTCGGCACAGCCTTCGATCAGCGACTGCACGTTCTTATCCGAAACGCTGGTTTCGACAAAAACTGCTCCAATGCGGTTGGTCGTGAGGTACTCGACCAGCTCGTTGATCTTCCGCAGCCCCGCCTCGCTGGTGGTGCTCACGCCCTGGATCGCCTTCACCTCCACGTCGTAGGCCCGGCCGAAGTACTGGAAGGCGTCGTGCGCCGTCACCAGCACGCGCTGTTTCGGCGGAATCTTCGCGAGCTCCGTGCGGGCGTACTCGTCGAGCGCAACCAGCCGCTTGCGGTACGCCGCGGCATTCTCGCGGTACGTTTCGGCAAATTCGGGATCGAAGCCGGCCAGCACGTCGGCCACCGCTTGTGCACACTCGCTCCACAAGGCCACGTCAAACCACACGTGCGGGTCGAAGTATCCTTCGTCGGCCGGGATCAGCTTCGCCGGATCGAGCCTGAGCGTCACCGGCACCGTCGGCTTGTCGCGGGCCATGCTGGCGAAGTGATCCGCCAGCTTGCCCTCCAGGTGCAGGCCGGAAAAGAAGATCATCTCGGCGCGGGCCAGTCGCGAGACATCGCCGGGCGTGGGCTTGTACAGGTGCGGATCGACGCCTTCGCCCATCATCTGATCCACCGCGACCCGCTCGCCGCCGACGTTCCGCACGATGTCGGCCACCATACCGCTGGTGCAGACGATTTCGATCGGCCCCTCGCCCTTGTAGGTGGCGGTGCGGAGAGATTGTTCGGCGGGGGCGCGCTCCTCCTGCAGGTTTTCGCGGCGGCGATCGTTGGGGTTCTGCGAAGCCGGGGGCTGACAACCAGCGGCCATCAGTGCGGCCAACACACTGCAGGCAAGAAGGGTCATGCGACACGTCACAGCAGCACCTTTTGAGTGGGGGCCACAAAAAATTTTGATTGCCCAAAACATCCTACCGAATTGAGCGGGCTATGCCAAGAGAAAACGGCCGGACGGGCTAGACGACGACGCGCCGTTCGGCCATCTGGCGGCAGGCCGCGGCGATGCCGGCGGCATCGAGGCCCAAATCCGCGAGCAGTTCGCCGCGCTCGCCGTGCTCGATGAAGCGGTCAGGGATGCCCAGCGTGCGAACGCGCTCGGTCGAGACACCTGCGGCCGCAGCGGCTTCCAGCACGGCCGAGCCGAAGCCGCCGCACAGCGTGTTCTCCTCGACCGTCACCACAAAGCCGGTCTCGCGGATGGCCCGCAACAGCGTCTCCGCATCCAGTGGCTTGACGAAGCGGGCATTGACGACGCCCACGTCCAGCCCCTCGCTGCGCAAGGTCTCGGCGGCCTGCGCGCACTCCGGCAGGAGCGCGCCGTAGGCGACAATGGTGCCGTCTTCGCCCCACTCCAGCACCTCGGCCCGGCCGAGTTCGACGGGAGCGACGGCCCGCTCGATGCGTTCCGCGTTCGTTTTGGGATACCGCAGCGACACGGGGCTGGACTGCGACAGCGCGAACTGGAGCAGGGGCCGCACGTCGTGGGCGTCGCCGGGCGCAGTCACGATCATGTTGGGAAAGACGCGCATGTACGAATTGTCGAACACGCCATGGTGCGTCGGTCCGTCCGGACCGCACAAACCGGCGCGGTCCATGCAGAACACGACCGGCAGGTTCTGCAGCGCGACTTCCTGGAAGATCTGGTCGTAGCTCCGCTGCAGGAACGTGCTGTAGATATCCACGACCGGCCGCATGCCCGACTTCGCCATGCCGGCGGCGAACGCGACCGTGTGGCTCTCGCAGATGCCGGTGTCGAAGAACCGGTCCGGAAAATCGTCGCGGATGCGGCCCAGCTTGTTGCCCGCGCACATGGCGGCGGTCAGCACGGCGATCCGTCGGTCGCCGGCCATCAGATCGTACAGGGCGCTGGAGACGACGTCGGTGTAGGCGGGCGACGAGCCTTTCTTCTGCGCGACGACGCCATTGTTGCCGTCGCGCTCGAACGGCGCCGGCGTGTGAAACGCCACGGGATCTTCGCAAGCGGGATCGAAGCCGTGGCCCTTTTCCGTGAAGACGTGCAGCAGAATCGGCCCCCGCACGTCCTTGACCATCCGCAGGTAGCTGCGGAGCGATTTCAGGTCGTGCCCGTCGACGGGGCCGATGTAGCGGAAGCCCAGCGACTCGAACAGCGCTCCGCCGTGCAGGAACGACCGCACCGCGTCTTTGAACTGGCCGAAGGTGTCTGCCATCGACTCGCCGACGACCGGGACCTTGTTGAGCAGCCAGCTCACATCGCGCTTCAGGCCGTTGTAGAAGGGCGCGACGCGGGCCTTGTCGAGGTACTTCGCCAGGCCGCCCACGCGCGGGCAGATGCCCATTTTGTTGTCGTTGAGAATGACCAGCAGGTCCTTGTCCAGGCCGGCGGCGTTGTTCAGCGCCTCGAACACGATGCCCGAAGGCAGCGCTCCGTCGCCGATGACTGCCACCGCCTTGCGGTCGTCCTCGTACAACAAATCGTCGGCGGTCTTCAGACCCAGCACGGTCGAGATGCTGCATCCCGCGTGGCCGGTCATGAACAGGTCGTAGGGGCTTTCCTCCGGGTTCGGATAGCCCATCAACCCGCCCTTCTGGCGGATCGTCTCAAACTCGCCATAGCGCCCCGTGACGAGCTTGTGCGGATAGATCTGGTGGCCCGTGTCCCAGATCAACCGGTCTCGCGAAAAATCGAACACCTGGTGCAGCGCAATGCACAGCTCGACCACGCCCAGATTGCTGGCGAAGTGGGCCGCGCGGTTCGAGACCACGCGGCACAGAGCCTCGCGGATCTCGCTGGCAAGCTGCGCCGCCTGCTCGTCGGAGAGCTGCTTCAGGTCCTGCGGCGAAGTGATTCGGGGAAGAAGCTCGAAGTCCATCAATGGTCCCGCTCCAGTACGAACTGCGCCAGCGACTCCAGCCGCCGGCTCCGCTCGCCCAGCGGCGCGAGCGCGCCGCAGGCCTCGTCGATCAACTCACGCGCTTTCGCACGGCTCGCCTCCACCCCCAACAAAGCGGGATAGGTGAGCTTGCCGTGATCGGCGTCTTTGCGGACGCCCTTTCCCATTCTGTCCGTCTCGCCCGTCAAGTCCAAGAGATCGTCGGCGATTTGAAAGGCCAATCCCACGGCCTGTCCGTAGCGTTCCAGGCCGCGGAGCGTCCCCCGCTCCGCACCGCCGATCCGACCGCCGAGCGTCAGTGCCGACGACAGCAAGGCCCCGGTCTTGCGACGGTGGATGGCCTCCAGTTGCTCCAGGGAGGGTTCGGCCGTCGATTCCGCCTCCAGGTCGGCCGATTGCCCACCGACCATGCCTTCGGCCCCGGAGGCGCGGGCGAGGTCGGCGCAGCAGGCCGCCGCCACCTCCGGCGGCTGCACGTCGCGCGCCAGCACCTCGAAGGCCAGCGTCAACAGCGCGTCGCCGGCGAGAATCGCCCCCGCTTCGCCGAACACGACATGGTTCGTCGGCTTTCCGCGACGCAGGTCGTCGTCGTCCATCGCCGGCAGGTCGTCGTGAATCAGCGAATAGGTATGGATCATCTCGACGGCGCACGCTGCGGGAAAGGCCGCTTCGAGAGCCGTTTCGCCGCCGCAGGCTTCGGCCGCCGACAGGGCCAGAATCGGCCGCAGCCGTTTGCCGCCGGCCAGCAGGCTGTAGCCGATCGCCTCCCGCAGCCGGGTCGGACATTCCAGCCGTTCGACATACGCGCGCAGCCGCCCGTTCACGCGCTCGCGGAGCGCGGCGAACCAGTCGTCATCGGCGTGTGCGGGATGCGTCATCGGTGGCTGAACAGGCCCGGCGATTCAAACCAGTACGAAATCCGGAAGGCACGTCCATCAAACCACGCGGAGGAATTGTAGCGTCTGCCGGAGAAAGCGAGAACGTCTCACTCGCGGAGTGGAATTCACCATCGACGGCTGTCGTGCCGTGTTTTAGGATTCTCCGGTTTTGCCGGCTTCGGATCCCTCCGTCACGCCCCATGACGCCCTCGCTGATGCTTGAGCCGCCGAAGGTCCGCCCGGACGAGCGGACCCTCACGCTGCGCCGCGACCTCCGGGCGATGATTGTGGACGGCGCGGCCTTCAGCGTGATGGTCGGCGTCGGGGAGACGTACCTGCCGGCGTTCGTGCTGGCGCTGGGGAAGAGCGAACTGGCGACCGGTTTGGTCGGCACGCTGCCGATGATTGCCGGTGCCGTCCTGCAACTCGTCTCGCCGCGGGCCGTGGCGCGGCTGCGATCCTTCCGCCGCTGGGTCGTGCTGTGTGCGCTCGTGCAGGCGCTGAGTTTCGTTCCGCTGCTGGTGGGCGCCCTCGTGGGGACGATGCCGACGTGGCTGGTGTTTGCGGTGGCGTCGGTGTACTGGGGGGCCGGGATGGCGACGGGGCCGGCGTGGAACGCGTGGGCCGAGAGCCTGGTGCCGGCGACGATCCGCCCCCGCTACTTCGCCTTCCGAACGCGGGCCGCGCAGGGCGGCGTGTTCGCCGGGCTGGTGCTGGGCGGCATCGCTCTGCAGGCCGGCGGAGCGACGGGACACGCGCTGATCGTGTTTGCCGGGCTGTTTCTAACCGCCATGGTCGCGCGTGCGGTCTCCGCCGCGTGCCTCTTTCGGCAAAGCGAAGGTGAAGCTCATGCGGGCGACGGGGCGGATGCCTTCCGGCTGCGCGCCGCCGCACGACCGACCACCGGGACCAGCCGCCGGCTGTTGTGCTATCTGGTGCTGATGCAGGTCGCGGTGCAAATCTGCGGGCCGTACTTCACCGCGTACATGCTGAGGCACCTGGCCCTCTCCTACGGGGCGTACGTGGTGCTGCTCTCGTCCGCATTTCTCACGCGGGTGGTTCTGCTCCCGACGCTGGGGACGCTGGCGCGGCGGTGGGGGCCGAAGCCCCTGCTGTGGGCGGGCGCGTGCGGCATCGTGCCGCTGCCGGCGCTGTGGCTGGTGTCCGACAACTTCTGGTGGCTTCTGGGCGTGCAGATCGTGGGTGGTGCGGCCTGGGGAGCGCAGGAACTGGCGATGCTGCTCTTGTTCTTCGAGACGATCCCGCGCCACGAACGGACGCGGGTATTGACGCGGTTCAACGCGGCCAACGCCCTGGCCATGGCCGGCGGCACGCTGGTGGGGGCCGCCGTGCTGGGTCTGGTGGGCGAACAGCGCGAGACTTACCTGCTGCTGTTCGCGGTGTCCGCCGCCGCTCGGATCCTGCCGCTCGCATTCCTGATCGGCCTGCCCGGCCGCGTGGCGGCGGTGGTGCCGATGGCCCTGCGGATCCTCGCGGTGCGACCCTCGGCCGGCTCAATCGACCGCCCGGTGCTGGCCTCGCTTCCGGACGCGCCGCCGAAGAACGACGCGGCATGAAGAGGAAACGAGCCGTAAAGTGAATCACCACCCCGGCCCGCCATCCACCAGGAGCTTTCTCCCGTCGTCGAATTCGATCTCCGCGGTGATCGCCCAATCCCCGATACCGGCCTTGCCTTCGGCCGGCTGGTCCGCCGCTGCCGCGGCGAACTCTTTCCACGGCACGCTTTTATCGTGCAGATCATCCCACGGCTTATGGAGCCAGCGGACGCGTTTGGCGCCAGGAACGTTGGCGAACAACACGATCCAGCGCAGGCGGTCGTGCGACCAACTCGGTTCGTCGTCGGGGATCTTCACCCACTTATTATCGATGTCGAGCCGCTCCACCCGGAAGGCCGCGACCACAGGTGAAGGCACGGGTGCGCGGCGGAGCCGCTTGGAATCCGTGCGAAGCTCCGCCAGCTCGCGGTGCATCCGTCGCTCGAAGCGGTGGCGATTCATTTTCCACCACAGCCGCCAGTTATCCTGAATCTCGACCCGGGCGGGACTATTGGCTCCAGCGGGGAGACGCTCTGCATGTCCTTCGCGCCTGGTGATGCTCTGCAGCCCTTTTGCGGCCACGGAAGCGACCTGGTCGTTGTTGTCGGTCAACAGATCGACCAGATCGTCCACCACGGACACATCGTCAATGTTAGCCAAAGCAAAGGCGGCGGTTCCGCGAAGGCCCTGATCACTATCGGCTCGGTGGAGGACAGCTAGCAGTGCCGGGCGGGCGTAGCGGCTGCGGGTCTCGCCGAGCCGGACGATCGCCTTGATTCGCAAATCCCAGCTCTGATGGACATCGACGGCAATATCTGCCGCGCGGAGCAACTGGTCGAGCTCGCTGAGTGTCAGACGCCGGCTGACATCGGGGCGCGGCGCCGCGACCGGCGCTTCTTCCGCACTGACAAGCGTTGTGGCGATCGCCGCAAGGCAGATCACCACCCATACAAAAGGCGAGGCGTTGGCCGGGGAGCAGCAAATGGAGGCGATAGTGGTTGTTCGATAACGCACGACGGCTTTCTCACGATGGTCAGGCGGCCGAGTCGCGGCAGTGCTGCCGACCGCACCTGCGAATCCTCGCCGTGCGGCCCTCCGCCCGCTGATCAACCGCCCGGTGCTGGCGTCGCTGCCGGATGAAGCGCAAAACGACGCGGCCTGATAGCGACCATTACCGGGCCGCCGGATCAATGGGATCGCAGGCTACAAATCGTAGGGAGCGAGGCCCCACTTGCCTTCGGGGCTGGCTTCGCGGTGAATCTCAATGGTGCGCTTGGCACCACGCAGGAGGTACAGGTCGGGGTGCTGCTTCAGCAGTTCCTCAATTCGCTTCAGGGCTTCTTCGCGACGGCCAAGTCGCAACAGCTCGCGGGCAATTTCGTATTGCACTTCCACGGCCAGCGGGAACCGGGGGTGGTTCTCGAGAATGGCTTCGTACTGGTCGATCGCCTTTTGCGAGAAGTTCTTGTTGTAACGGCTGAGATCGAACATGGCGCGGCCCTGCCAGTCGCGATCAGCCAAGACCTGCCAGGAGCGCCCGAGAAAGAACCGCGCCCACGGCGCATAGCTACTTTTGGGCTGCTCTTTGACGATGGAGTCGAATTCCAGAAAGACTTCAATGCTGGTACCGCCTCCCATAGCGAACCGGCCCTGCGGTCGGTCATCGAAACGATCCTTCGCCGGCACGTCGTCGCCAGTAGCGGGCTTCACCTCGACGACCGCCTCGTTCGACTCGAGCTTGACGTGGGTCTTGTCACCGAAAGGAAGGCGGAGCGCCGCGGCAATCCGATAGCGTCCTGGCTGACAGAAGTGAAAGCCGTAACCATCAGTGTACATAAGTAACTGTCGGTGATAGAGAGACTGCCCACGATCGAGCGTGTACACCGGGAGGCCGCCTACGTCGATGATTGCCCCCGGCGCCCAGCGCTGAGCGCCGCCATCTGGACCCGTAATGTCATACTGGACATTTCCCAAGCGCGGATTGATCGGCATGCTAATCGTTTGCTGGACGCGGGAGACGTTGCGAAGCTCGACCAGCAAACATACGGGCGCACATGCTGCGACAGACTTTTCGCAGGGGGTGATGTTGAGCTCGAACGGAGTCGCAGATCGATCTGCATCTGTCGCCTGAGATTGGTGATGCAGAAGTAGACCGAAAACTGCGATCCCAATCAGTGGCGTGCGCATGTCACGAACCCGTTCACTATGGCATGATTGTAAAGCGGAGGGAGACGATGCTGTCCTCAGAAAAGGAGGACGTTTGATCGGTGCGTTGATCGATTTGAGCCATCAGCTCGCCGTCCTCGTGAAGCAGGCCGAACTGATGACCGATTTCGTGCACGACCGTCTGCTGCTCCCGTGCCACACGGTTCCAAGCCGGATGGACATCATCCGACACGTCGCGAATCGTTTCCAAGAAAATGAATGAGTATTGGGGTTCGCCGATGGGGGGGACGGTGGCGCCAACCGAATAATTCTCCGTGTTCGGGTCCGCGTCTTCAGAGGGGTGGGGCTCGTACGCACCCTCGACATACGCAGACCAGTAGAATTGTGAAACTCCAAGACCACGGTTGGCCTGTCCTCGTTGCTTCATTGTGATATCTCCGGACAGGTGGTAGTCGAATGGCAGGCCTCCGTGATCGAAGTTGCTCCCGACCAGCACCTCGATGAACGCAGCGGCAAAGGCGCCTGCCACCATGCCGGTGTCCGGATCCGGGACGTCCGCGACGGCTTCGTCATCGCCGGGAAAGACCTGACCCTCGGTCGTTCCCATCGAGTCGACTTCGACGTGCAGCTTCCGCCACAGCATCAGGGACGGCGTAGCAAGCACGCCCCGGTACATACCTCCCTCGTCGATCGCCGGCTCTCCGGCGAGATCGCCATCCCAGAAGCCGTCGCGATTTTGATCGTAGAAGAGCCGGCTCGAGGAATCGACCGACAGCGGCTCCAGGGGATCAAGCTCTGCCTGGCGGCCGGCGACGGCCAGCCGCCAGTTGTTTCCGGGTTGCAGTTCCCCAATGGTGAAGATGGCGCGAGTCTGTCCATTGGCGTCCGTCACGCCCATCGCGAGTCCTTCCGCCGGCGGATTCCCCGCCGAAGGGATGTTGTCGACTTCGTTGATGCGCGAGAGCATCGGATCGGGGTCATTGTCGATGGGTCCGTTGTGGTCCGTGGGATAATCGACGTCGTAGCGCTCGACGAAGAGTCGAATATCCGGCAGTGGCGGCGTGATCTGCACTACCGCATCCACGACGGACCGCGCGGCGCCGCCGACTTCGCTGGCGTCGGGAAAGAAGCGCCACTCGCTGCCCGATCCTTGAAGTTCACCAGCGTCCGGGCTCGGCGACCCGTCGGGATTGACGTGCGTGGCCCACTCGATGCTGTCGATTTGGAAGTCCCGCACGTTTTTCGGCTGGTTCATTCGGACTGTGAAGTCCGTCTGGCTCGGAGGCGCAAGGTAGACTTCCGGAGTGATGGCCCAATTCCCCGCACCGGGATTGCCCTCGGCCGGCTCATCGCCCGACGAGGTGGCGAAGACGCTCCACAGCGCATTCGGATCGGTCGCATCCTCCCACGGCGTGGCCAGCCAGTCGATCCACACCGCTTCCGGCGGATTCGACGGACTGTAAAAGGCCGTCCAGCGCAGCACGTCGTGCGACCAGACGTCGGTGCCGTCGGGTACGACGACCCAGCTTCCGTCGTCCTGTTGCCACTCGACCATGAAGTCGGTGACCTGGACCATGGAAATCGTGACGGTGGCGGTGTCCGTGCTGCCGAAGCCGTCGTCGATGGTGTACTGGAAAGAATCGCCGCCGGAGACGAAGCCGGGATTTGGCGTGTACGTGATCGCGAGGCCGTCGTTCATGGCCGTGCCGTTTGCCGGCTGCGTGACGGCCGTGATCGTCAGCGAGTCGAAATCGGGATCGGTGTCATTGTCCATGACGAAGATCGTCACCGACTGGTCCGCACCGGCATAGGCGATGTCGTCGACGGCGTCCGGCGGGGAATTCATCGACAATGTCGAGAAGCCACCGGAGACGGTCTCGCCGCCGTCAGTCTTCAGGCTGGCGCCGGGAGCCGCTGGCGGCGCGCTTCCGCTGGCCGGTCCAACCGCCGGAACGCTTACTGCGGGGCCGGGCTGGCCGGTTGAAATCGGCGCCGGTTGAGGGGACGGCTGCGGGGATTGCAATGCGTGGTCGGTTGCGGCACTTCTGGCTGTGGCTTCCGCGCCCAAGGGCGCGAAAGCCAGGTCGAGGCGAGTATCGAGTACACTGCCGAGCCGACTGCTCGAGAACGGATCGAGCAGAAGCCCGGAGGGCGATTCGAGTGACGGGTTCAGCAAGGGCGCGCTGGAAGGATGAGTGGCCACCGCCGCAGACACTTCCCCGGCGTCTTCGGCTTCCTCCGGACGGAGCTCGTCCAGCTCATCGATTTCCAGTTCGTCCGCCCACGTGCTTTCCGCGGCGGCGTCGGACGACAGCCCGGAAGTCGCGGGCCCGATTTCGGCCGGCGCCTGGGGAAGCAGTTCGCCCGCGATTGCCAGACCCAACAACGTGCCAATGCTGTCGCTGGGCGCCGCGCGGGTTTCAAGTGTCTCGATGGTGGCCATGCGAGCGGAGAACCGAGCGCGCTTCCGCCTGCGCAACGACTGCGGACGGGGGGGCGCGAGCGAGACGCGCAAACGCCACAGCCACTTCGTGACGACCACGACAAGCCTCCTGTCGCGCCCGCGTTCGTCAGATGCGCCGCGGAAAAAACGCGAACCCAAGAGAAGAACTTGAGACTCGCCACTTGCCGCTGTGCCGGGATCGAAACCCAAGATGTGCCTGCAGCGGTGGCTTCAGGCTATCCGCTGTAATCTGAAAGTCAAGAAAAAAACTTCCCGAGACGAAATCAATTACCATCGCCCGCCGCGGGCGGCGCCCATTCGCTGGCGTCGGCGAAGATGATCCGCTGCACGACGGGCCGCACGCTTTTTGCTTCTTCAGGCAGGAAAAACGCCGTGGTCTCGATGTCGGCCGACTTGCCCGCCGGAAGGGCCGCTGCTTCATCAGACGCGGTGCCATCGCCGCTCCAGTTCGCGGGCCAGTCCTTGAGCGTCTTGCCGGCCGCGTCGAGGTACTCGAACTTCATCTCGATCTGCCGCACGTCCTTGTTGGAGTGATTGACCGCCCGGAGCTGCACCTTGGGGAAGTTGTCGTCGCGCTGGAGCGAAACGAACTCCACCGTGACGGGCGCAGGATGTCCCTCAAAGCTCGCCTCTTCCAGCCGCTCGGGCATTTGCGCGTGGTCGGGCAGCGGCACGTCCCGGATCTCGAATTCATAGCTGAGCTCTTCCTTGCCGACGACCGCCACCGCCACGACCGACGCCGCCTGTTTGTCGAGAAACAGCGTGGTCGTCCCGTTCTTGTCCCCACCTCCGCCGCTGACCGACAGCGGGCCGAACGGCTCGCCGGCGGCGTCGCGCGGCTGGAACACGATGTCATCATAGCTGACGCCTTCGTAGCGGAAGGTCAGCGTCGTCTGAAGGCCGGACTGCGCTTCGGTGAGCGTGACGGAGACATCGCCTGAGGACTTCATCGTGCCGGCAGAGAGCGTGTCGAATGTCAGTTCTTCGACCGCGGTGGGAACCGGCAGTGTGACGCGGCCGCTGACGGTGGACAGCGTTTCGACATTCTTCAAGAGGTTTTTGAGCCCGACCTGCTGCCGGCTGGAAAGCAGCTTGCCTTCTTCGGGAAACCAGGTGGTGCCGGCGTGCGGATCGAGCAGGCTCTCGTTCTCGGCTCCGCCGGAAACCTGCACGGAGAGAAGGCGATCCGACCGGTCCGCGACGGCCGCTCGCACGGACTCGGGAATCCCGGCGGCCAGCGCACGCACCGTCAGCCGGCCGGTGGCATATTGCGGGTTCTGTGTCAGCTCCACGATCTCGATAACGAACGGACCGGCAAACGCGACCGGCAACTCGCGCGGTCCCGGCCGCAGACGCACGTCGCCGCTCTCTTCGTACACCGGCGTAACGCCGGCCTCGCGGCAGACCGTCTCGAATGCCTGAAGATGCGAGACGCCCGGGAGCGAAATCGTCACCGGCGTCGCCAGCGGCTCGCGGACGTCGCCCGTAATTTCCAGCGACAGCCCCGCTTCGAGCGCGAGGTCTTCGAGCACCCGCGCCGCGGGACGGTTCTGGGCTTCGAGGTCGACCTGCCAGGCGTCGTTGAAGGTATCGAGGCTGACGGCTTCGGGCAGTTCCGGCACGTCGCGCTCGATCTCGAAGCCGCCGTCTCCGCCGATGGCATCGCCGCCGGCGAGCCCCAGCGGGCTCAAAGCGTCGAACCCGCCGGCGGTTTCGACGGCCTCTTTCAACTCGCCATCGACGACGACGGCGAGTTCGACGACGGTCTCGGACTCGCTGACGCGGGCGTCTTCCAGGGCCCTCTGGAAGAGCGAGGCGACTTTGCGGCCCTGCTCGGGAACCTTGTCGAGGTTCTGGGCCAGTTGTTCCCGGAGCGTCACGAGCACCTGCTCGTATTGCTGCTTCAGCTTCGCCGCCGTGGCCGGATCCTTGCAATCGACCTGCAGGTGAAAACTCAACCCGTCGGTGACGTTGAGGCCGAAAGCGCCGGCTTCGACGTTCTTTGCGGTTTCCTCATCGAGGGGCTTCGCGAATTCCTCAGCGCCGGGAGGCGTCAGCTCCTGCATGCGCGTGGCGAACGCGGAGGGGTCCTTCGGCGCGAATGCGAGCAGGAGGTGATGGCCGCCATCGACAAACTCGAACCTGGGGTTGTCGGTCCGGCGGCCGCCGCTGTCGATGGCGGCCTTGACCTCTGCTTCGGTGCCGGCGACGGCCGTGCGGTTGTTGGGGAAGTACAGCGCGGCTGCGGGCATACCCGGCATGGCTCCGCCCTCGAAGGCAAAATACTTCGCCCCGCCATACTCCCGCGCGTTGCCGGCACCGAGTTGCGTGGTGATCTGCTCGACGTTCATGTCCGTCGTCGTGCGGATGACACCGACGGCACGGAGCTTTGCGAGGGACGCGGGATCGGGCGGGGCGCCGGGCTGGGCGAGCTCGGCGATCTCGGAGATGCCGGCCACGCCGAACATCACGCTCTCGACCTCGTCGAGTTTCACCCCCGTTGTGCCGGCCAGCATCGACGAGGCCATCTGGGCGGGAAACTGTTTGGTGGCCGACTCGAACAGCGGCGCTTCCCAGAGGTCGGCGACGCGCATCTGGACGACCAGTTCCGAATCCGGCGGCAGGTACGCGAGATTCAGTCCGCCGCCGGTGCCGATCAGGCCCGTGATGAGGAACGCCGCCCCCACCAGCACGGCGGCGACGATGAGGCCGCCGACGATCCACCGCAGCGCGCCGCCGCTCGAAGTGCGTTCGGGATCGTAGGTCGTATCGCGATCGCGGTCGTCCATAGCTCGATTGCTCCGTGCAGGCTCGTAGTGACCCGCTTCAGCGGGTCTGGTGCGAAAAGCGTCATCCACCGCCGGACCGCCTGAAGGCGGTCACTACGAACGTCAGCGGGCGGCGGTCTTTTGGGTGCCGCCGACGCAGTACAGGACGCGGTCCGATCGCAGGAATACGCGGCCGCGGTCGGGGGTGATCGAGGCGCGGAAGATCTCTTCGTCGGACGCGCCCAGCCGATTTTCGGCCACGACCTTCTCTGCGGCTTGCGGGTCGATGACGACGGTCTCGCCGTTCTCCCGCAGAAAGAACGCCTTGCCGTCCCACGCCACCGGTGACGACGACACGCGGCCGCCGATGCGATCCTTGAATAGCTCCTTGCCGGTGCGCGGGTCGTAGCCGCTGAGGACCCCGTCGG
>JAHWKJ010000424.1 GCA_019347905.1 Planctomycetota bacterium | reverse complement strand
AGTAGGCAGTAGGCAGTCGGCAGTCGGCAGTCGGCAGTCGGCAGTCGGCAGTCGGCGGTGGTCGGCGGAATCAGCCACCTGCTGCCTACCGCCTTCTGCCTACCGCCTTCTGCCTACCGCTTACCACCTCCCGGGCCATAGAATCGCTCCCGTTGCCAAGCACAGGGAGCGGCCGTGTTCACCGGACTCGTCGAAGCTCGCGGTACGGTGGCTGAGAAAATGGCCACCGGTTCCGGCGTGCGGCTGGTGCTGGATGTGCCGCCTGAACTGGCCGGCGGCCGCATCGGCGACAGCCTCGCGATCAACGGCTGTTGTCTGACGATCGTCGAACTTGACGGTGGGTGCTGGGCGTTTGAAGCCGGCGCCGAGACGCTCTCCAAGACCAACCTGCGCCTGCTCGAGGCCGGCGACGTCGTGAACCTGGAGCGGCCGCTCGCTGCCGACGGCCGCCTGGGCGGGCACTTCGTGCAGGGGCACATCGATGGGACCGGCACCGTGGAGTCGGTTCACCGCGACGGCGAATGGGTGACGATGTGGTTCCGCGTCCCCGAGTCGCTGGCAGCGCTCATGGTGCCGAAGGGATCGGTCGCCATCGACGGCATAAGCCTCACGCTGGTGGACGTCGAGCGCGAGCGGTTCAGCGTGGCCCTGATTCCGCACACGCTGGACGTCACAACGCTCGGTCTGCGGCAGGCCGGCGACGTGGTCAACATCGAGTGCGACGTGCTGGGGAAATACGTGGCCAAGTTCCTCCCGCGGCCATAGCACAAGCGTCTCGCTTGTGCGGGAGCGGCTGCCAATGGGGTCAGACCCCCTTTGCGTGCCTTCCGTTTAGCCGCCGTTTAGCCGCGTCCCAACGGGACGCGCGAACGCGCGCGTCCCGTTGGGACGCGGCTAAACGTCGGTGCGGCGCGAGGTGCCGAAATGAAACGTGCCCGGGCGACACGAGGTCGCCCGGGACACGAACCTGCACGTTTCGTGCAGGAGGGGTTTTCAGTCGGAAGGCTTGAAACGCTACGAGAAAAGGGCCTCCACCGCTTTGCCGCCGTCGACGATCTTCATCGGCCGGCCCAGCGGGCTGATGTTTTCGTGCCGCGGATCCACGCCCAGCGACTTGCAGATCGAACAGAACAGATCCGGCACGTCACGTCCCGCGGAGACGGCAGCGTCCCTCTGAGGTCGAGCGAGACCCGCCGCAGGAAGTCCTCGTCGCTGCAAGCCGCTTCCGGAGCGGGGGCGGCCGACTCGTCCTGCCGTTCGCGTGCGGCAGCCAGCATCAGCAGGCGATCCAGTTCGACCGCGACCGCACGCGCTTCCGCCCTCGCCGGCTGGGGCAGTAGCGCATCGACAGCGGCCAGGACGGCCAGGGCCCAAGAGCGAATGAAGCGCATCGGCTCACCTCTGTCCGAATAAACCCGCGGACCGCGAGAAAGTATCGCTCGATTCCGACGCGGAGGATGTCTTCTGGCAGGCACGACGACCCGCCACCGGCTTTTCCTCCGGTGCGATCTTGTGGAACCGGGAGAACCGATGCAGTGGGTGCTCTCGGCACCGCCTGTCCTATTCCGGGCGCTCGCGCTTTCATGCGCCGCGACTTTAGCCCGCTGGCATCATTCGTCGGGATTCTGCTATATTCGCCCCGCAAGCCCGCGGTGTCTTTCGCGAGGCGGCAGCGCGCCGCCTCCGCAGCGCGGCAGCAACTCTTTCACATCCCGTTCGGACGCCGAAGCGTTCGGCTGGAGCGGAACTTACACGGAACTGGCATGGTCGACCGCAATCTCATTCGCGAATTCTACGTTGGGGACGAAGAGCTCGAGGACACCTTCGGCGACGAAGACTGGACCCCCGCAGACGAGGAGTACGTCCAGAAGGTCTACGACGTCAAC
The DNA here is from genome assembly GCA_019347905.1 of Planctomycetota bacterium. Classification (GTDB taxonomy): domain Bacteria; phylum Planctomycetota; class Planctomycetia; order Planctomycetales; family Planctomycetaceae; genus JAHWKJ01. Next base: position 3,769 of record JAHWKJ010000424.1, on the reverse strand, counting down.
CAGATCGTCGAGGGCCGCATCCTGCGGGTGGATGGTGAAGAAGTCCTGATCGACATCGGCTACAAGAGCGAGGGCATCGTTCCCATCGAAGAGTGGTCCGATGAGGGTGAAGAACCCGTCCCCGGCGAGCGCTGCGAGGTGCTGCTCGAAGAATTCGACGACGGTCTGGGCCTGATCCTGCTGTCCAAGCGCAAGGCCGACCGCATCCGCGAGTGGGAAAAGGTCATCTCGACCCACGCCGAAGGCGACACGATCACCGGCACCGTCGTCCGCAAGATCAAAGGGGGACTGCTGGTCAACATCGGCGTCAACGTGTTTCTGCCGGCCAGCCAGGTCGACATCCGCCGCCCGCCCGACATCGGCGCCTACATCGGGCAGAACATCGACTGCATGATCCTCAAGATCGACGAGTCGCGGCGGAACATCGTCGTCAGCCGCCGCAAGCTCATCGAAGACCAGCGCCGCGACATGAAGGAGAAGCTGCTCTCGCGGATCAAGGAAGGCGACACCGTCAAGGGCACGGTAAAGAACATCGCCGACTTCGGCGCGTTCGTCGATCTGGGCGGCATCGACGGCCTGTTGCACATCACCGACATGAGCTGGGGCCGTATCAACCATCCCTCCGAGATGGTCTCGATCGAAGACAAGATCGAGGTCAGGATCCTCAACATCGACCGCGACCGCGAGAAAATCGCGCTGGGCACCAAGCAGCTCACGCCCAGCCCGTGGGACGATGTGACGCAGAAGTACCCCGTGGGTACGCGCGTGCGGGGCGAGGTCGTCAATATCATGTCCTACGGCGCCTTCGTGAAGCTGGAAGACGGCATCGAAGGCCTGGTGCACATCAGCGAGATGTCCTGGACCCGCCGGCTCAACCATCCCACCGAGATGGTCAACGCCGGCGACGAGATCGAGGTGATGGTGCTCGGCATCAACACCGACAAGCAGGAAATCTCGCTGGGCATGAAGCAGACCCAGCCCAATCCCTGGGACAACGTCGCCGAAAAGTATCCGCCCGGCAGCACGATCACCGGCAAGGTTCGCAACCTCACGAATTACGGGGCCTTCATCGAGCTGGAAGAGGGGGTCGACGGCCTCTTGCACGTCAGCGACATGTCTTGGGTCAAGAAGGTCTCGCACGCCAACGAGATGCTGAAGCGCGGCGACGAGATCACCTGCCAGGTGCTCTCCGTCGATGAAGACCGCAAGCGGATCGCGCTGGGCCTCAAGCAGCTTCAGGCCGACCCGTGGGACCAGGACATCCCCGGCCGCTTCCAGCCGGGCGCGGTGGCCAAGGGCATCGTCACCAAGATCACGAACTTCGGGGTCTTCGTCGAGCTGGCCCCCGACCTGGAGGGCCTGTTGCACATCTCCGAGCTCGCCGACCACAAGGTCGAGAACCCCGAAGAGCTGGTGAAGGTGGGCGAGGAGATCGAGGTCCGCATCCTGCGGGTGGACCCCGTCGAGCGCAAGATCGGACTCAGCCGTAAGCTGGAAGGCCCGATCGAAGAGCCGGAAGAAGGTGCCGCCGCGGCGGTGGGCGCACCGGCGGGCGTTCGCCAGCCCCTGCGGGGCGGCACCGGCACGGACACGGCCGGTCCGCTGTTCACCATGGGCGGCGGCCCCGGCGAGGCCGCGGAGGAACCGCAGGAAGAACCGCAGGAAGAACCCGAGGATTGATCGACTGTTTAGCGGATGTTTAGCCGCGTCCCAGCGGGACGCGCGCCATTCGCGCGTCCCGCTGGGACGCGGCTAAACGCAATACTGTTCAATTAGTCCGAAGTCGCAGAGCCGGTTGGGGTTGGGTGGCACTGGCAGCTTGCCTGCCAGTGTCGAGTGTTTCTCACGCGAACAGCACGTCACGGAGCTTTCGAACACGTCAGGACGGCTCGCACGGGATGGCGAGCATCCCGTGGCACCCAAAACCACGGCGAGTCCACGAGTTACAGCTAATTGAAGGGTATTGCGGGTAAACGGCGCGAGCGGCGCATTTCCCTATTCGGACTTGCTCCCGCCGACGGCCGACGACTCGCCGAAGTGGACTTCGTACGGAATGAGGAAGTCCACTTCTTCGTTCGCCGTTCCAGCGGGCGGCGGGGCATCATCCATCCCCGCTTCCTCAACTGGAGCCGGCGGTGCGCCAAGATCGGTTTCAGCCGTAGCGTCCTCCGGAATGAACTCGCCCTCGTAGACATCGGCCGGTTCGGCCTGGGTCGTCACCTTCTTCGGCTCCCCTTCGCCCGGGGCCGGCTGCTGCGTGAGCGGACGCGGCGTCTCGTCCGCCGGAGGCGTCGCGGGTCCATCCTGCGGCTGGGCCTCGTCCCCGGCGTCTTCGGCCGGAGCCGGCGGAACGTCGCCTTCGCCGTCGAGCGGCGCCGGCGGCAAATGGCTGCCCTCGGTTTCGACGAGTTGCGGCGCCGGACCGCGGCTGAGGACGCCCTGCTGCCTGAGCACAAAGTGGTCGATGAACAGCGGCTCGTAGCGGAACTTGAAGCGGCGCTGGGCGTCGATGTAGGCCTTCCGCGGCCATTCGCCTTCCTGCAGATAGACGCCGTTGTAATCGAGCAGCGAGCCTTTCTCGATGTGCACGTTCTTGATGGCGATCTGGTACTCCACGATCGAGCGGTAGTAGGCCGTCGTCGCGTCAGACAGCCGCCGCTGCGCATCGAGAAGCTGGTCGACCTGGGCTTCGTCGCGGTCGTAGGCCTCATCCACGAACACCACCTGCTCGGCGGCCGCCTGGCGGCGATTGTAATTCGTCTTGACGACGGCATAGGCGCGGTCCACGTCGGCGACGGCGTTGCTGAGGTCGTGCACGACAGCGCGTTCCTGCTCGTGCAGAATCGCGCGCTCGCGGGCCAGACGCAGTTCCGAGAAGCGCACGGCCGCGTGCGCCCGGCGGAAGCCGATCGGCACGTCCATCTCCAGCCCGAGCTGCCACTCCTGAAACGTCCCGTCGAACAGGTTTTCAAAGGCGTTGTTGAACTTTCGGTTGCTGAAGCGGTCCTGCTCCGACATCGGCCCCAGCGCCTGCCCTACACTGTTGGACGCCTTGTCGTGCTGGCGCATCAGGTCGCGGCCGAAGCCCCGCCAGCGGTAGCGGCCCGTCAGGTCGAGCCGCGGCAGGAGGAAGTTCTGGTTCGCCAGCAACTCCAGCTCGAGCTGCTTGACGACCCACTTCTGGCGGCGCAGCTCGACGCGGCGGACGAGCGCCTCCTGCAGGGTGTCTTCCCAGCAGAAGTCGATCTGGGCGAGCGTCGGCTCCTCGGTGGGCCGCAACATGCGGCAGTCGTTGACGGGCAGGCCGAGGAGCAGCCGCAGACGCCGCTCGGAGACGTGCACGCCGCTGGTGGCGCGGAAGGTGCCGCCGGTGGAGCCGTTGTTGTTGCGGGTGCCTTCCAGCAGTCTGCCGGTGAGTGCCAGTTGCACTTCTTCCTTGAAGCGGAAGTACTGCTCGCGGGCCTGCGACTCTTTGTAGTCTTCGCCGCCGCGGCGGCCGGCCTCGCGCAGGGCCTGGATAATCCGCCACGTTTCCAGGGCGGCATCGCGGGCCTGAATCTTCGCATCGAGGTCGCGATACGCGAAATACAGGTCGTAGTAGGCGTTCTCCACGTCGCTGATCAGGTTGCGAACGCCCAGCTCGAAGTCGGCCAGGCTGATGTCGGAGTTCGTCCGGGCGATCAGGACGCCGTTGACCACCCCGGGCACGTCGCCAGGTCCTGCGATGCGGTTGAAGTCGATCCCGCCGCCCTGGAGCAGCGGATGCGAG
>JAHWKJ010000423.1 GCA_019347905.1 Planctomycetota bacterium | reverse complement strand
CGAGCTCGGCTCACTTCCCGTTGAGCTGCGGCAGGTACTGCGCGGGATTCGCCTCGATGTCCTCGACGCAGCCCCGGCAGCAGACGAATACGCTGCGGCCGCGCACGTCGACCTTGAGCGGCCTGCCCATCGACCCCAGCAAATCTCCCGTGACCGGACACGTCCGCTGCCGAAGTGCCGCGGCACGGTCTGCGGGGGGTAGAGCGGCGAGGCCCTTCATGTTCTCCGGAATCGGCGGTTCGGAATCTCGCTCCAGCGACCGCGGAGGCGCAACTGGTTCGACCGGACCGCGGTCCTCGCGCCCCACGTCCGGCCGACCGGGCAACGCGCGTGTCCGGGGCGGCGGGAGCGGCTCGTGGCTCCGCGCGACGTCATCACCCGCGCGGCCCGTCTGCCGGCGAAGTACGTCTGCCAGTGTCCAGGCTTCGCGCAGCGAACGGTCGATGAACACCGAGCGGCGCGGACCCAGTGCCGACTCCAGGTGCTTCAAGGTATCCTCGACGTCACCCAGGCCGGCGGCGAGCCGGTCGTCGGGTGCGCGAGATCGCAGCGATCTGCGCACCTCTGAGGCCGCCCGGTAAACGTGCCTCGCGTCCCGCAGCAGGTGACGGTAATCGCAGGTGCGGAAGTAATCGGCCTCGATATCGAATACCAGATCGGCCGCCGCGGCTTCGAGATCGAACGCCAACTCCGCGGGCGCGGCTGGCCCGTAGCCGGGATGCGTTGCCGCAGAGTTATGCGGGAGCGGGCAGTCCACATCGGTCCCGCATGCCGGTGGAAACGGCGGAGGCCCTTCGTCAAGGGGACGGATGCCGAAGCGCTCATCGAACGGCTGAAGAGGCTCGGGCCCTTCCGGCGGTGACGGAAAAGCCTCGGGACGCTCGATTTCGTCCGGCACGGCTGTCCGGCTTGGCGGCTGCTCGCCGTGGTCGTGCCCATCGTGCGCCAGAAGGGTCAGTATCCCGGAGCCGGAAAGAACAATTGCGACGGGAATCATCAAGGAACGCACCATCACTCGCTCCGCGGGAAGGGAAGCCGGTGGAGTCCGGAGGCGGTCTCGCACACCCGAATCACCCGGAATCTTTCGCCCGACTCGTCCGCAAGAAGCGCGCCCATGCGGAACTCAGCGTGCGGAGAAGTGCATAATTCCCGCTGCGCCCGACGCTTTCGTCGGCGGTGTGGCGCTGACGTTCCCTGAGGGCACGGGATCGAATCGATGCCGCGCGCCATCACTCCGATGCACATCCTCAATGATGGTATCCGTGACCGTGGTGGCCCCCATGGTACCCATCACGACTTCGCCTTCTCCATCTTCTTGCCGCAGCAACAGCGGGGGTTTTGATCGCCGCCTTTGCCTGGAGCGGCCCCTTTTGTGACCTCGATCTCGCAGCCGCAGTCAGGATCGGGACAGCGGTAACGTTCGCCCTTCTGAAAGGCCATGGTCGCGTTCCTTTCTCGAATGGAGCAGATTGATTGTCCAGATGTTCGGCCGGCCTCAGGGCGCATCGTCGCCGTCGAGGGCCTCGAGGATCGGACAGTCGCTGGTGCTGCCCCGGCCGCTGCATGCTTTCGTGACCTTCACCAGCGCCCGCTTCATCCGCCGGAGCGAATCGATCCTGGCTTCGATGTCGGCGATCTTGGCTTCGGCCCGGCCTTTCACATCGACGCAGGTCGTGGATCGATCGAGCTTCAACGACAGCAGTTCTCCGATCTCTTTGAGGGTAAACCCCAGCTCCTTGGCGCGCCGGATGAACCGCAGCCGGGCGACGACCTCTTCGTCATACTGCCGATACCCGGAGGCTCTCCGGCCCGGTTCTTTGATCAGCCCCTGCCGCTCGTAGAACCGAATGGTTTCGACGCCGATCCCGGCCCGTTCGGCAACTTGCCCGATACTCAGCGGCTTCATGGTTCGCTGGATTGCGAGGACGGTCTACTGCTTGCTTCGGCAACAGGGCGGAAGTTCGTCCTCAGAGGTCGATCTCTCGGCGGACGCGTCCAGCGGGCAGCGATCCCGGCAGACCAGTTCGCCGGTGAGAGGACATTCGACCTTGCCGGGACAGTCGGCCCGGCTGGAATCGACGAGCGGACACCGATCCTTGCAGACTTCTTCGCCGGTGAGGGGGCAGATCACCTTCCCGGGACAATCCGCGCGTTCGGTCGAGCGGCTGAATCCAAACGCCGCCACGCTGACGCCCAGCCCGAGCATGAGCCCCACGGCCCACAGCCCCTTCCGCGCAATGATGCTTTGCTTCACGGTAAACCTCGGGTCGAGGGTGAATCGGCTTGGCTGAGAGCCATTGTAGTGGCCGTACCCTGCTTCAGAGTCGAGAGCATTCCGGGCGGGTGAGCTCGTCAGCCGCTCGACGCGACCGAACGGATTATAGAGCGCCGACCGCAGGGCTGCCGCCGGTTTTGCCGATGATGACGAAGCGGCGTTCTGCGCCCACGGTGCAGAAACTTCGGCCGCGAAGGATTCGCATTCAGACAACGCGGCGGCTTTCCCACATCGAGGCGGAGCGCAAAGATGGATTTGCGGAACCATTTGCACCGGCTGCTGGCGCTCATTACGGCTGCCGTCACGGGCTGTGCAGCGGGCGGAGTCGCAGACCGAGCGGGAACAGGCCTGAAGACTGCGCCGAAGACACTGTTGACCACTGTGCACCATACCGCCCAGGAGAAGCGGTCCGCGGGAGGCGCTGTCTCACAGGCCGCCATCGCACGAGTTGCTCACGAGTCGGTTCTGCCGGAACGGTTGCCGGCGCCCACGCCCACTCAGTCCGCGGCGGAGGCGACGCTGCCGGAGCTGGTCGCTGTGGCGCTCCAGTCCAATCCGCGGCTGCGGCGGCTGGAGCAGGAGGCGGCTGCGGCGTGGGCGAGAGTGCCGCAGCTCGAGGCGTTGCCCGATCCCACCATCGGGGCCAATGTCTTCGGTCATCCGATCGAGACGGCCGCCGGCTCGCAGCGGGCGAACATCAACTTCATGCAGATGATTCCCTGGCTGGAGCGGCTGAGCGCGCAGGGCCAGCAGGCGGCGTACGAAGCGCTGTCGCTCGAACAGGTCACACAGGCCGAGCGGCTGAAGGTCGCCGCCGACGTCGAGGAGCTCTGGAGCCGGCTGTACGTGCTGACTCAGCAGCTTCGCATCAATCGGGCGAATCAGGAACTGCTCCAAAGCCTGATCGAGGTCGCCAATGCGCGGGTGGGAGCGGGGACAGCGACGCAGGCCGACGTGCTACTCGGTTCGCTGGAGATCAGCCGGCTGGCGGAAGAGGTCGTCTCGCTCGAGCAGCAACTTGCCTCCACCAAAGCCATGCTGAACCAGTTGCTCGATCGCCCCGCCGACACGCCGCTCTCCGTGCCTGATGAACTCCAGGTGCGTCTCCCGTCGCTGACGCTCGAAGCGCTGCGTCAACTGGCGCTGGAGCGGCAGCCGGAGATTGCCGCCGCGCGGCTGCGGGTGCAGGCGAGCACCTGGGGCATTGAAGTCGCCGAACTGCGGCGGCGGCCGGACGTGTCGCTGGGTGCGAACTATTTTGTGATGGACGACAATCGCCCGCCCTCGCGGATTGTGGACGTGGGCCGCGACGCCTGGTCGGCCGGAGCCTCATTCAGCGTTCCGCTGTGGGACCGCAAGTACGACGCGATTGAAGCCGAAGCGGCCCGCCGGCACTTCGCCGCCCATGCGGGCGAAGACGAAATCGTCCGCCGCTACGACGCGCTGCTGGTGGACCTCGTGGCCCAGGCGCGGGCCGCCGACGAGACGGCGGAACTGTATCAATCGACGATCCTGCCGCAGGCCCGGCAAACGCTGGCAGCCGACCAGCAGTCGTACGGCCAGGGCCGGGTCGAATTCGACCGCGTGATCCGCGACTTTCGCAGCGTGCTGACGCTGGAGGTCGGCTATCACCAGGCGCTGGGCCGGCTGGCGACCGCGCTCGCGCGAATCGAGCAGGCGACCGCCACGAACGTCGATGCGCTTCCCGGCAGAGCACAGGGTTTTGACGTGCCGCCCGAACCCGATGACGCGCCGGTGCCGGCCCCAAAGCCGGCACCCTTGGGGCCGGCCGGCCTGGACGCACGGCCGCTTCCCATGGACAGGTAGGCAACTCGCTCACGGGGAGGCCCAAGGGGGGACGTGCGGCGGTCAGATGACCTGGACCGATCGCCAGGCGAGTCAAACCGATGCGGGCCGCCGCGTGGCGGGCCGCACCTCGGCCCACCACTTCCAGATCGTGTACAGCGGTGGGTAGATCAGCAGTTCCAGCAGGAACGACGTGACGACACCGCCCACCATCGGCGCCGCGATCCGCTTCATGACGTCGGAGCCGGCTCCGCTGGACCACATGATCGGCAACAGGCCCATCAGGATCGCCGCGACCGTCATCATCTTCGGCCGCACGCGCTGCACGGCCCCTTCCATCGCGGCGTCCCGCAGGTCGCGCAGCGTGTGCATCCGCCCCTCGCGCTTCCAGCGGTCGTAGGCCACGTCGAGATAGAGCAGCATCACCATCCCGGTCTCGGCGTCCACGCCGGCCAGCGCGATGATGCCCACCCACACCGCCACACTCAGGTTGTAGTCCAGGAGCCACAAGATCAGAAAAGCGCCGATGAGCGAGAAGGGCACGGCCAGGAGCACAATGAACACCTTCACCAGCGACCCCGTGTTGATGTACAGCAGCACGAAGACGATCAGCAGCGTGACCGGGATGACGTACATCAGCCGGCGATTCGCGCGCTGCATGGCCTGGAACGCGCCGCTCCACTGGAGCGAGTAGCCGGGGGGAATCTCGACAGCCTGCTCGACCATCGCCTGGGCCTCCTGCACGTAGCGGCCCGGATCCCGGCCGGCGATGTCGATGAACACGTAGCCGACCAGTTGCGCGGCCTCGCTCTTGATCATGTTCGCACCGGAGGTGATCTCCAGGTCGGCCAGCTCTTCCAGGGGGACCTGAGGACCCAGCGGCGTTTCCACCAGGACTCGCCGGAGCTGCCAGAGGTCCGTGCGAAAGTCGCGGCCATACCGGACGTTGACCGGAAACCGTTCTCGACCTTCGATCGTCATGGTCACGTTCGCCCCGCCGACCGCCGACTGGATCACCTCATGGACGTCGGCCACCGTCAGGCCATAGCGGGCGATCGCTTCACGATGAATCGTGAAATCGAGGTAATAGCCCTCGGCGACGCGCTCGGCAAACGCGCTGCGGGTCCCCTTCACCATACTGACGTGCTGTTCGATTTCGCGGGCGATGCGGCTGATCTCTTCCAGGTCCGGCCCGAACACCTTGACGCCGATCGGCGTGCGGATGCCGGTGGACAGCATGTCGATGCGGCCCTTGATGGGCATCGTCCACATGTTGCTGAAGCCGATCTGCTTGCTTCGCAGAGCGCGGTCCATCTCGTCGATCAGCTTGTCGGGCGTCATGTCGGAGCGCCACTCTTCGCGCGGTTTGAGGTTGACGATCGTCTCGATCATCTCCAGGGGAGCGGGGTCGGTCGCCGTTTCGGCCCGGCCGGCCTTGCCGAACACGCTGGCGACCTCGGGAAACTGCATCAGGATGCGGTCCTGCTCCTGAACGGCCTCGCGCATCGTCTGGATCGACGCACCGGGCAGCGCCACCGGCATGTACATGATCGTCTCTTCCCACAGCGGCGGCATGAACTCCGAAC
>JAHWKJ010000422.1 GCA_019347905.1 Planctomycetota bacterium | reverse complement strand
GCCTGAAACTTCTGGTACAGCGGCATGATGCGGTCGTAATACGACTGGTCGGACGGGCCGAAGTCGAGGAAGCGGAATGCGAGAAAGACCAGGGCGGCCGCGGGAATCAGCAGCAGCTTCAGGTTCGCACCTTCGAGGCTGACCCGGAAAAACCTCCCGGCGCCGTCGGTTCGCGGCCGCTTCTTCCGCTTTTCGCGCTTCGCGGGGCCCGCATGTGCCGAGGCTTCGGCCACGATCTGGGCCATGCGGCTGACGGCGGCCTGGGCCGCGGGCCGCGTCTCGCTTGTTGCCGGTGTCGCCGCTCTGCCGGCAGCGCTGGTGGTGGCGACCCCCCCTACCCCCCCCTTACTAAGGGGGGGAACAGGAGGGTTCGCTTCCTGCACGCTCGTGCCAAGTCCGTAGCCGTCGGCGACGTCGCGCAGGAACTGCCATTGGCCGTCGTCCCCCGAGCGGAGACGGTGATCGCCGCGGACCCGTCCGGCCGCCGCCATCTTCTGTAGCTCTTCGCGGTTGAACGGCCCGTGCTCGACCTCGTCGATCAACACGAAAATCCGCTCGTGCTGCGGCTCATCGGCCACGGGAACGGCATCTTCTTCGTCGAAGTCGTCTTCGTCGAGGGGCTCGTCGTCGGCCGGTTCGTCGGAAGGGGTCAGACCCCTTTGCGGACGGGAGACTTTCGAGTTGGAATGCGGGTGGTCCGCAAAGGGGTCTGACCCCGTGGGCGGCTCGTCGTCGATCGGTTCGTCGCCGACCTCAGCCGTATCGTCCTCGGCGAGCCTGCCCAGGACGGGTAATTCTTCGTCGCTCGTCCCGCCGGGTTCCGCACGAGCGGGAACATGCGGCGCGGGCGGTTTGCCGGCCGCTGGCAATTCGCCGCTTGTCCGCGAATCGACGAGCACGAAGTCCAGTTCCGAGAGGTTCTGCAACGCGGCATCGTCGGAAGCGGCCGCGGCAGGATGCGGCGGCGAGCCGGCAGTGGACGCGGCCGACGCATGGCCGATACGAGAATCGACGAATTCGAGGTTCAGTTCCGACAGGTCGTGGAGTTCCTCATGCTCCGCGGCTTGGGCGAACAGTTCCGGAACGGCCTGCGCCGACATCCAGGGACCTCTCTCGCCGCGGCGGACGGAAGCATCCGGGGCTAGGGCCGCCGTGCGCGCCAATTCAGACAGGTCGGCCAGCTCCAGCGGGCCGAATTCCTGTCCGGATTGCCGATAGTACCACCGATTGACCATTGCGTCCCCGAGTTCGAGCCGCCGGAAGGCGGCGGTGCTCACTGTTTATGGTGGACGCTGGCGCACGGTGAATCAAGCACGGAGGGGTCGAGGGCGGAGGGTCGAGGGTCGAGAGCCAGCGGTCGGATTGTGAATCGAGATCAATGGTCATCGCGGGGCGGAGAGGTATGTGGCGAGCCACTCGGCCATTCGCTCGAAGGCCTTCCCTGGAATCGAATGGCCTTCGCCGTGGTTGTAGAGGCCGAGGCGGGGGCGTTCGCCGTAGAGCCGGTAGACCGGGAGGGCGGCTTCGATGAAGGGCCACGTGCGGCGGCCGTCGGCGGCGCCGGGGCCGCTTTCGCCCGCCAGGATCAACAATGCCCGCGGGGCCGTCAGCGCCAGAAGCTGGTGATGATTGAGGGCAAAGTTTTCGGCGTGGATGCCTTCGCCCAGATACCAGGGCGCGTCCCAGTTGGTGAACGAGAAGCCGAGGCCGCCTTCGCTGGCGACCGCGGCCTGCACCCGTTCGTCGAAGGCGGCGAGGTACAGCGTTTCCTTGGCCCCCAGCGAATGCCCGCAGGCGCCGATCCGCTTTTCGTCCACGTCGGGCAGGCTCGCCAGCACGTCCACGGCCCGCTGCGCGTCGTAGAGCATCTTGTGCATGCCCAGCGTCTGTGGGTGCCGGCGGCGAAACGTGGCCACGGCTTCGCGATAATCGTCTGCGTCCTGCCACAGGAAGCACCTGGGACAGAACACCACGAAGCCCAGGCGGCACAGCTTGAAGCCCAGTTGCTGCTCTTCGGAGCCGGTCTTGCCGGCGATCCGATCGATCGTGTCGCGCGTCGTCGCATGCAAAGCGACTATCCCGGCCCTGCGTGCTGACGGCGCATCCGCAGCAGGCCGGAGCAGGTAGCCCTGGACGCGCTGGCCCGGCTCGCTGTCGTATTCGACCAACTGTCGGATGCAGCCGTCGGGGCGATCTTCCGAGAGAATCTTCAGCTCGACCGCCGGACGCTGCGTGGGCATCGGACCGAGAAACTCCAGCCACCTTTGGCGCAGCGTGGCCCGGCGGACCTTCCATCCTTCGAGGCTGTCGATCGCCGTTCCGGCGGCACTTTCCAGCAGCGGCTCCAGCCTTCCGTCCTGCTCGCGCGGTACTGAGTCAGGCGCCGTCTGGACCTCCTCAAGCCAGGGCACTTCAATCCGCTCCGGCGACTTGCTGGATGTGTCGACGCCGACGTGAGCCGCAACGACGCGTGACCTGCGGGTGAGGAGCGCCCCCGCGGCCAGTGCGGCGAGGAGTTCGCGACGTGTCATGGGCTTCTCCGGGTCCGCGAACGGGGTCAGACCCCTTTGCGGACGAGCGACATAGAACCATGGAAGCGGGTGAGCCGCAAAGGGGTCTGACCCCTTGCCACGCCTGTCTGTGCCGCGGGCGAGATCGTATAATAGTCACCGGCCCTTGAAGATCTTCCGCCGAACGCCGGACGACGTGCGAATGGCTCTTTCGTTGCGAGGCCAGTTGCTGATCGCGGGCCAGCGGCTCCGCGATCCCAATTTCTACAAGACGGTGGTGCTGATCGTCGAGCATGGCGACGACGGCGCCATGGGGCTGGTGATCAACCGTCCGTCGTCCGTCAGCGTGCCGCACGCCCTGGCCGGGCACTTCGAGCTGCCGGACCTCGACGAGCTGGTCTACGTGGGCGGCCCGGTGCAGCCGACCGCTCTGTTCATTCTGCACAATTCGGCCGAACTCAACGAGGACGAGGCGGCCGTGGTGCCGGGAGTGTACGTCGGCGGCAGCGCGAACGTGTTCGAGCGGGTGGTGGAGAGCGCCTCCGAAGGCGATCCCGATCTGGAGTTCCGCGTGCTCAGCGGCTGCGCGGGCTGGGCGCCGGGCCAGTTGGAAAGCGAACTGGCGCGGGGGGACTGGCTCGTGCGGCCTGCCTCGGCCGGCACGGTCTTCGCCGACAATCCCTACGACGTGTGGGACGAGCAGCTCCAGCAGGTGTTCGAGTCGAACCGCATCCTGCCCCACACGGTGAAGAACCCCGAGTGGAACTGAAGCGCCTGGGCCGTGGCCCTGTGACGACTCGTGTGGGTGCCACTGGTGGCTTGGTGTGGGTGCCACTGGTGGCTTGCCCACCAGTGCCGGACGCCAAACCCGCAAACCCACGTCGATGGGCCGTCGAGGCGTGGGGGCCGGATATCGGGTTGCGACGTTGGTCGCGTACGGCGCGCTCGGCACTGGTGGGCGAGCCACCAGTGCCACCCGGGCGTCACGAGAACTGGAAGTCCGCCTGCGACGTCTCGCCGAAGGCATGGCAGGTGAGCTTGTACGGGCGGTCCGGCTCGACGATGTAGTCGCCCACGAGCAGCGGCACATCGAGCGCCACCTTCTTTCCCGGCGAGAGCTCCGTCTGGTGGGCCGCGCCCGCCGGCCGCGTTACGTGCTCGCTCAGCTCCGTCAATCGCGCGCCTTCCCGCGTGCTCAGCTCGAACTGGAACTTATCGGGCGCGACGAGGAGGGCTTCATCTCCTTCGTTGAACACCGTGACTTCGGCCGTCAACACGGCGCGATCGCGGGCCTCGTCGGCGAGTACGGTTGCGTCCTTCACTCCGGCGCGAAGTGTCACTTGCATGGCAGTGCTCCTGGGGCAGAGGCATCGGGGGCCGCCCAGGGGACTCGATCTCGCGTACAGCCCAGTACAGCCCAGAGGGGCGGGCCGCTGGAGCTATCCTCGGCGAGTGCCGGTACGCACGCCATCGGGCCGCTTCGCACAATCGGATTCGGGGTGAAGCGGAGATCCGGCACAACCCCGTCCACCGGCGCCGCCGATAAAGACTCAAGAACCGGCACAGATTCCGCCGATTTGCCGATTGGGGCCGAAGGTGCGCTTCGGCTCGCCGCGTCAATGGCGCGCTCCGCGAACAGCTCGCGCCTCTTGACGCAAGTTGACACTCTGCGGGCGGTTGTGAGAATAGATGGAATACCGCGATTCGACCGGTGTCGAGCTGGCGTCCTTCGCAGGGCGCGCGGCCGCCGACGAGGCTGACGAAGCCCTCGCCCACGGCGGTCAGGACGAGCTTGCGCCGGCCGCGCCCGCCTGGCTTCACCTGCCGCCTGCCATGGGACACGGCGCCGACGCCTACTCGCAGACCGCCGCCCAATTGGCCCGTGATGACCTCATCATGGACCACCTGTGGCTCGTGCGTCATATTGCCTCGCGGCTGACGGCTTCACTGCCTTCCGGCACCGATGCGGAGAACCTGGAATCGGCGGGCGTGCTGGGGCTGGTCGAGGCGGCCTCGCGGTACGACGCGGGCCGCGGCGTGCCCTTCAAGGCTTATGCCAGCGTCCGCATCCGCGGGGCGATGGTCGACGAGCTGCGCCGCAACTGCCCGCTGCCGCAGGAACTCCTGGCGCAGGTCGGCCTGGTGCACAGGGCGCAGGAGAGGCTCGATCCGCCGGTGACGATCGAGGCCCTCGTCGCCGAGACGGGTCTGACGGAGGACCAGGTCGTCGATTGCCTGGCGGCCGTCCCGCTGACGCAGCTCAAGTCGCTGGACCAGATCGGCGGCGACTGGTTCCGCGACCGCTTCGAAGCGCCCGACGAGAGCCTGCAGCGCGAGGACCTCAAGCGGCTTTTAGCGGAAGCGATTGAAGCCTTGCCCCGCCGCGAACGGTTGTGCGTCACGCTGTACTACATGGAAGACTTGCGGCTCAAGGAAATCGGCCACGTGCTGGGCCTGTCGGAGTCGCGCATCTCGCGGCTCTTGACGGCGGCCCAGTACCAGATGCGGGAATACGTGCGGACAAAGAATTGAATTGAATGACGAATGACGAAAAAAGTCGAGGGCTGAGGGTCGAGAGTCAAGAGCCAGAAGAATACCGACTCCGCTTGCGTCTGGCCCTCGACCCTCGACTCTCGACCCTTGACTCATTCCGTCGTCATTCGGGATTCGACATTCGGAACTCCGCGGCTTTGCCGCGGCAGGGGGGGTGAAAGTGATCGATACGCGAGAGTTGGAGCGGATCCTGGGGAACCGGGAGCCGATCGTGCCGGGACGTTACGTGATGATGGGCGAGCCGGCCCGCGTCGGACCGGTGGCCAGCGAGCACGACGAACCGCAGATCGAATTCGTCCGCGAAGGCGACCGCGTGCGGGCGATCGATGTCACCTGCACGTGCGGCGAACGCATTCGCGTCCGCTGCCTGTATGAAGACGCATGAGCAAGAAAATCCGAATGTCGAACTGAGATGGGTCTAGAGTCAAGAGTCGAGGGGGGAGTGCCCCAATAATAAACAAAACCCATTCGGGGGGGGGGCCCACCACCCAAAACAGACCGCGGCCCAAATCGGGCTTAGGAAATACGCCATACAAACACCCGAACGGCGACCGAGCGGTGGTAACCGAAAGCGCCGGGATGGTTGTGAGTGTCGCGGCCCCCGCCGGG
>JAHWKJ010000421.1 GCA_019347905.1 Planctomycetota bacterium | reverse complement strand
CGCTGATCTTCGGCAGCGGCGCCGACGAAGCCGGTGACTGTCCGCATCTCGCCGGCCGGCAACAGCCCCGAGTGCAGCATTTCACCCGACGGATCGCGGACGAGCACGTTCTCCGTGCCGCGCCGTTCGTACAACAGGGCCTTGAACGGCACGCGCCGCGCGTCGGGCGGCAGCGACTCCGGGGGCCGCGCCAGGTAGCGCGCAACGAGCCGCGCTTTGGGAGGCAGCCACACCCGACGGCCGAACTGCACGCCGGGATCGCCCTCAAAGGACATCACCGCCGTCGCCTCGGCCTCGCGGTCGGAGACGTTGTGCAATTCGACGGCCACGCTCGCCCAGCGCCCGGCCGCGTAGCGCTCCAGCCCCGCGGCGCGCCCCGGATTTGTGAGCCGCACGGCGGGGCTGCCGCCGGAGGCTTCCTGGGCCCGTACCTCGGTCCCGGCCGCGACCGCCAGCAGCCCCGCGAGAACGGCAGCATGCCGCACGCGCAGCTCGCGCCCGTCGCGCCGTGATGTTGAGGACACAAATCCGCTCATGATTGTTCCAGAAGCGCATTCTGCGGCGAATGCGGCCGCGACGCAAGCAGCCCGGTTGCCGCGTTTTCAGCACAACGCTATCGTGATATCGTCGGCAACCGGGCCGCTGGGGTCGCTTTGCCGCAACAAAGCACAGAGGACGCAAAAGCGGCATTGAATTCAGGCAATTCGGATTTGAACAGGAGCAAACGAAGGAAACGGAGCAGAAAGGCTTTGAATACCCAATGCCGAGCCTTCGTTATCTCCGTTGCCTTCTGTTCATTTGGTTGCGGCCGAGAGTCGCGAGGCCGCGCTGGGTCATCCGTGGTTCAGAGAACAGTCTGCTCGGGAACGCTTCCATGATTCATCGTCTGTCAATGTTGTGGATGGCGGTGGTTGTCGTTGCGGGACTGCCGCCGGCGCTTGCCAGTGAGCGGCCGGCGGAGGGCGCTCGGTTCGATCCGCTCGACTGGCCCCACTGGCGCGGGCCGGAGCTGAACATGATCAGCCGCGAGAAGGGCCTCGTCGATACGTGGTCCCGCGACGGCGAGAACCTGCTCTGGAAGCGGGACGACCTCGGTACCCGCTCCACGCCCGTGGTCATGAACGGCAGGCTGTACTTCCTCGCCCGCCACAAGCCCGAGACGAAGGAGGAAGGCGAAAAGGTGGTCTGCCTCGATGCCGCCACCGGCGAGACCGTGTGGGAGCATGTCTTCAACGTGTTCCTGAGCGACGTGCCGGACACCCGCGTGGGTTGGTCGAGCGTCGTGGCCGATCCCGACTCGGGCAACGTGTTCGCGCTGGGCGTGTGCGATTTGTTTTTGTGCCTGGACGGCGAGACCGGGAAGCTCCAGTGGTCGCATTCCCTGGGTGAAGAGTATGGCATGCTCGACACCTACGGCGGCCGCACCAACTTCCCCATCGTCCATGAGGATCTGGTCATCATCAGCGGCGTCGTCATCGGCTGGGGCGAGATGGCCAAGCCCGCGCACCGCTTCATCGCCTTCGACAAACGCAACGGTCAGGCCGTCTGGTACAACGGCACGCGGCTGTTGCCCGACGACACGACGTACAGCTCGCCCGTGCTGGCAGTGGTCGACGGCCAGTCGGCCCTCGTGTTCGCCTCCGGGGACGGCGCCCTGCACGCCTTCCAGACCCGCACCGGCAAGCCCCTGTGGAAGTACGAGGCCAGCCAGCGGGGTATCAACACCACCCCGGTGATCGCCCACGATCTGGGGCTGGCGATCTGCGGCCACAGCGAAGAAAACGTGACGGGCACCGAGATGGGCGCCCTGTTCGCCGTGGACCTCCATACAGGGAAGGAAGTCTGGCGCAACACCGAATGGTACGTCGGCAAAAGCTCGCCCCTGTACGTGGACGGCCGCATCTACGCCGCCGAAGACGGCGGCACGCTGCTCGTGGCCGACGCCAAAACCGGCGAAAAAATCGCCGAACAGAAGCTCCGCGGCCCCATGCGTTCCAGCCCCCTGTACGCCGACGGCAAGATCTACCTGATGACCGAGAACGGCATCTGGTGGGTCTTCCGGCCCACGTCCGAGGGCCTCGAACAAGTCGTGAAGCCTCAGCGGATGAATGCCGGCGAAGCGCATGGTTCGCTCATCGTCTCGCATGGCCGCATGTACATTCCAACGACAGAAGCCATGTACTGCGTGGGGAAGGAAGGCCAGACGCCCCAGGCCGATCCCATCCCGGAGCAGCCGGTCGAAGCCCCGCTCGGCGAGAACGATCCGCCCGCCCTCGTGCAGGTCGTGCCCGTCGAGGTGCTGATGAAACCCGGCCAGCGGCAGGAGTTCGCCGTGCGTCTGTACAACGAGCGCGGCCAATGGCTCAACACGCTCACGGCCGAAGAATGTGAACTGTCGATCGAGGGCCCCGGCGACGTCAAAGCCTACACCGTCGAGAAGGCCTTCGAGTACGACGACGGCAGCACGAAGCGCGAGAAAGTCCGGGTGTGGAAATACACGGCACCGCCGGACAAGCAGCACTCGGCCGTGCTGGTGACGGCCAGGGCCGGCGAGCTGACAGGCTCGGCTCGCATCCGCGTCATTCCCACGCTCCCCTGGGATTTCGATTTCGACAACGGCGAGGTGCCGATCACCTGGGTCGGCGCCCGCTATCGGCACATCCCGCTCGACTTCGACCTGTACTCAAAGCTCCGTGCGGAGAACCCCACCGCCTCGGCGCTGTACATTTATCTGACGAGTGAATTCGTCAACAGCGGCAAGGACTCGACCAGCTTCGACAACACGACGCCGGCCCAGCGCTGGACCGACTTCCAGCGCTTCCACGATCTCGCGACGACGCCCCTCGATGAGACGAAGCAGACGATCGACAAGGCGCTTGAGCTCCTCAAATCCGAAGAGGTCGTTTCAGACTGGAGCTGGTCCAGCGAAGGGCCGATCAAGCTCAGCGTGAACCGCGGCCCACGCAACCGTGCCCCGCGGAAGGTCGACGGCAACGGCGTGATGGTCAAGATCGCGACCATTCCCAAAGGCACCCGCAGCCAGGGCTGGATGGGCCACCCGGAATTCTCGGGCTATACCGTCCAGGCCGACGTCCTGGGGGCCGAGCGCGACGGCCAGCTTCCCGACATCGGCCTCATCGGACAGCGGTACGCCATCGTGCTGATGGGCAACAGCCAGCAGCTTCAAATCCGCACGTGGCACCCGCAGCTCCGCATGGCCGAGACGGTCGCGCAGAACTGGGAGCCGTTCACCTGGTACACGCTCAAACTGCAGGCCTCCGTCGAAAATGGGCAGGCCGTGCTCCGCGGCAAGCTCTGGCCGAAGGACGGCCAGGAGCCGGCCGAGTGGCTGATCGAAGCCACCGACCCCGCGCCCAACCGAAACGGCAGCCCCGGCCTGTTCGGCGACGCCACGCCCGCGGAAATCTTCTACGACAATTTGCGGGTTTACCCCAATGGCTAAGCGCTCGAACCATTACGACGCCGCCTTCGAGGGCTTTCTCCGCGGCACCCGCACGCCGCACGTGGTCGTGGACGAGACGCGGCGGGCGCTGTTGCGCGATGCGTCGCTGAAGTCGATGGACTTCATCGTCTACTCGAAGGCCGGCCGGAACCTGCTGGTGGACGTGAAGGGCCGGCGATTTCCCACGGGCGGTCCGGGAGGGCACAAGTGGGAGAACTGGGCCACGGAAGACGACCTCGACAGCCTGCTCCAGTGGGAGCGCGTGTTCGGCGGCGACTTCCGCGCGATGCTGGTGTTCGCCTACCACGTGGTCGATCCGCGGTGTCTGGGCGAGTTCCCGCGGGCCTTTCGCTTCCGCGACCAGTTGTACGCCTTTTACGGCGTCTGGGCGGACGAGTTCCGCGGCGCGATGCGCGGCCGCTCGGCAAGCTGGGAGACGGTCTCGCTGCCCGCCGGCGCCTTTCACCGGCTGCGAACGCCGATCGAGGAGTTCCTGTGAGCGCTTCGTTCGTGGACGTGCTGCTCGTCGTGCTGTTGGCCGGAGCCGCCCTGTTCGCCGTCTGCCGCTCCAGCCGACGCACCTGAACGGTCGAGGGCTGAGGGTCGAGAGTCGAGGGCTAGAAAGAAAGCTCCGACTCCGCTTGCGTCTGGCTCTCGGCCCTCGACTCTTGACCCTCGACTCGAAAACCAGACGGGGCGTTACCGGACAACGGGCGTTCCGTGGAGTTGGACGGAACGGCTTTTTCGGACCGGCTTCTCGACGTCGTGCCAAGCCTTCGATCCTTGGGCTGCCACTCGCGGCCGCGCTTCGAGCGGGCGGACTTACGCGGGGCGACAGTCAAAACAACCTGAGTTGCCCTCCGTATTGGCAAAAAGCCGGGTTGCCCGGTAACGACCCCGCGGACCATGCAATCGCTGGAGACAGCCTACCCGACGGACCGCGTCTGTCAACCGTCCGAAACACGTCTCGACAGCCCTCAGGGCCGCCGCTATAGTCCGGCCCCTCTCCTCACTCTCCATGTCTTCACAGGGCCTCCGGGCGGACGTGCGCCCCTGGATGCCTCGCCTTGGAACCAGGGACGGTTTCATGACGAATTCCCTGCGCGCTACTGCGCTCGCGTGTCTGTGTGCGATTGTTCTCGGCTGCCAGTCGCCGCTGCTCACTCGCAGCGAGCCGCGCAGCGGTCTCGATCCGCTCGGTCCCTTGCGGAACTGGCGCGAGGGCCGGCCGACCGAGCGCTCCGCCGGCGGTCCCGGCGAGGCCGAAAGCTTCCACAATCCGGAGCACGACCTCGCGCTGGGACGCGAGGCCGACCGCGCCGGCCGCTACGAAGAGGCGAAGCGGCTGTACCACCGCGTGCTGGAAGTCCAGCCCGATCATCCGGAAGCCCACCACGCGCTTGCGGTGGTCGCCGACAAGCAGGCCGACTATCGCACCGCGGAAGCCCACTACCTGCAGGCCCTCCGCCAGAAGACTTCCAGCGCGAACCTGCTGAGCGACCTGGGGTATTCCTACTTTCTGCAGGCCCGTCGCGGGGACGCCGAGCGGTACTTGCGCGAGGCCTTGAGGCACGATGCCGCGCACGCCAAAGCGCGGGGCAACCTGGAACTGCTGTACGATTACGACAAGGCGCTGGAGACCTACCGCCTGAGCGGCAGCGAGGCCGATGCGCAGGCCCGCGCCCTTGCGCTGTTCCCGCAGGGGCCGCCGCAGGCGGCCGCGTTCGCCGGCCCGACGGCAACCGGAAGCTGGGGCTCAGCGCCCGCCGTGCATGGTGCGCAGCCGCCGGCCGCAGCATTCTACGGAAACCCTCCGCAGGTGGGCGAAGAAAGCCCGGTCATGCGACAGCTCCGCGAGCAAATGGACCGCGAACGGCAGTTCGCGCTCGCGGCGCGGCAGCATTCCGTGAACGAGAACGCTTCACAGACGGCCTGGCAGGGTGCTCCGGCGGCGGGATCGTGGAACGCGCCGCAGACGCCGGCAGACTGGAACGGCCAGACCGCTCCGGCACAAGCGCACTGGAATCCGGCCCCGCCACACTCGAATCCGGCCCCGCCGGTTCAGCCGGCCCCGCCGCACTCGAATCCGGCCCCGCCGGTTCAGCCGGCCCTGCCGGTTCAGCCGACGCCGCAGGCGTTTCCCGGCAGCGCGTCCTACGTGAACGGCTCACAGTACGCTCCGCCGCCGGCCTGGAACGGCGGGGGGAGCGCCGGGTT
>JAHWKJ010000028.1:9570-20808 GCA_019347905.1 Planctomycetota bacterium | reverse complement strand
AGCCGCTCGACGACCGAGGCGAACTTCGCGCGGGAGACGCTCGCCGTCCGCGGCTTTTCGGGAAACTCGCCGTTCTCTTCCGGATAGCGGATCGTGACGGTCTCGTCGCTCGCCAGCCGCCGCTTGGCGCGTTCGCACTCCTCGCGCAGCCGGGCCACGCGCAGCGGCTGCTTCAACTCCGCCGCTTCGAGCGTCAGTCCTTCGTGCTTGAGCAGCGTGGCCACCAGCCGGTCGGTGAAGTCTTCCCCGCCGAGGAAGCTCTCGCCGGCGGTGGCGATGATCTCCAGCGTGCCCTCGAAGATCTCCATCAGCGTGACGTCGAACGTGCCCCCGCCCAGGTCGATGACGAGGATCTTCTTGTCGGCCAGCCGGTCGTGAAAGCCGTAGCACAAGGCGGCGGCCGTCGGCTCGTTGAGGATCCGCCGCACGGTCAGCCCCGCCAGCTCGCCGGCCAGCCGCGTGGCCTTGCGCTGGTTGTCGTTGAAGTACGCCGGGACGGTGATGACGGCCTCGAGGATTTCCTCGCCGAGATCCTTCTCTGCGTCTTCTTTGAGCGACTTCAGCACCAGACTCGACAATTCCGCCGCCGAGAACTTCTGCCCACCGAGGGACAGCGTCTTATCGGTGCCCATGAAGCGCTTGAAGCACGAGGCGCAGCGTTCGGGCCGCGTGACTCGCAGCTCCCGCGCCGCCGCCCCGACCAGCACCCGCCCGTCATCGAGCACACCCACGACCGAAGGCGTGAGTACTTCGCCGACGGAATTGCGCAACAGCCGCGGCCGCCCGTCTTCAAAGACGGCGCACAGGGAATTGGTGGTCCCGAGATCGATGCCGACGATGGCCATGGAAATGAAGAAGCGGCCGAGGGTCGCTCGGCCGCTTCCTGCTTGTTGTGGCATGGGAGCCGGCGCGGAGGCCGGCCGCGGGTCAGAAGCCCTTCTTCTTGGTCGTCTTCTTCTTCGTGGCCTTCTTGGCCTTCTTCTTGGCGCCCTTCTTCTTGGTGCCCTTCTTCGCGGCCTTCTTGGCCGCCTTCTTCTTCGTGCCCTTCTTCGCTGCCTTCTTCTTGGCCACCGTAATTCCTCCTTACAGAGAGCCAACGGGTTGGCTGCCCCGCCGCCGGCTTACCGGGCTCAAAAAACGGCGGAGTCGCGCCACACTCGCACACTGAATCCCTTCGCGCCGGTCAACCGTGACCGGCGCCGGCAGAACTCGCGACGACGAACGCACCGGCCGCTGCGAGCTGTCGCTCGTGCGCTCCAGTGCGAGACCGATCGTCGTTTGCTCTGCCTTCATGTTGCGACTGATAGTAAGCGATTGATTTTTTTCTGCAAGCCCTTTTGCCGCGCCGAAGCGCGATCGCGACGACAAAAAAATCTCTCGGCGACTTGGCAGCCCCGGGCCGGCCCAGCGCGAGCGCGTCGCTTCATGCGCCGTCGACGATGCCTCTTCGGCTCCGGATTGCGAACGACGGAGCCGCCGCGGATGCAAGACGTCGGATGGTGCGCGGCTGGAATCCGCGGTCGGTCTCTCGTAGCATGCACGTGCCGTTGCGGAGCTTCTTCCGCCGAAGTCGATCCCGTTCCCGTTCGCACGGAGGTGAACCGTTGAGCTACGACTGCGACGCGATCCATCACGCCGACTGCATCACCGCCCTCGCGGAACTCCCCGCCGGCTCCGTCGATCTCGCGTTTGCCGATCCACCGTTCAACATCGGCTACGAATACGACGTGTACGACGACGACCGCGAACGCGACACCTATCTCGACTGGTCGCGGAAGTGGATCGCCGGCGTCCATCGGGTGCTGAAAGACGACGGCACGTTCTGGCTGGCGATCGGCGACGAATACGCGGCCGAACTGAAACTGGCCAGTCAGGCGATCGGCTTTCACACGCGGAGCTGGGTCGTGTGGTACTACACGTTCGGCGTGAACTGCACGAAGAAGTTCAGCCGCTCGCATGCGCACCTGTTCCACTTCGTGAAGGATCCGCGGCGGTTCACGTTCAACGACGAGGCGATCCGCGTGCCCTCGGCGCGGCAGCTCGTGTACGGAGACCGCCGCGCCAACCCGCGGGGGCGTCTGCCGGACGACACTTGGATCCTCCGTCCGCACGATTGCAGCGACGGCTTCCGCCCGGACGAAGACACGTGGTACTTCCCGCGCGTGGCCGGCACGTTCAAGGAGCGGGCCGGCTTTCACGGCTGCCAGATGCCCGAACAGCTTCTGGGCCGAATCATCCGCAGTTGCTCCCATCCGGGCGAGCTCGTGCTCGACCCGTTCGCCGGCAGCAGCACGACGCTGGCCGTCGCCAAAAAGCTCGGCCGCCGCTGGCTGGGCTTCGACGTGTCGGAAGATTACGTTCGGCGCGGCCGCGAGCGGCTCAACGCCATTGGGCCGGGCGATGCACTCGACGGAGCCCCGGAGCCGCTGGTGAGCGCCCCCACCACCGAGAACGGCAAGCGTCTCGAAGACAAACCGCGCCGGCGCTTCGTGCGCAGGAACGGCGAGAGTGTGCCGCGGCTGCCGCTGAGTGACGACTGATGGGACCGTCGCCTACAGCGCGCAGTAGGTGAGAAAGCCGCGGACAGCCGCCAGAAACGCTTCCGGTTCATCCTGCGCAATCTGGTGGCTGCTTTCGGCGAAGATCTTGAGGTGGGCGCGCGGAATCCGTTCCGCGATCAGCCGCGAGTGGTCGGGCGGGCAGATCCAGTCGTGCGCGCCGGCCAGCACCAGCGTGGGACAGGTGATGCGGGACAATTCCTCGGTGAAGTCGAAGGAGCGCAGGAAGCCGCCGAAGCCGAGGTTGAGTGCGTCAATATTTCGCACGCTGCGCTGCCAGCCCTCTTCCATCTTGTCGAGGTCGAACCGCCGCGAGTACATCGGCCCCATCACGCGGTAGTATTCGTGAAGCTGCTCCAGGTTCTCGAAGGAGCCTGCCCACAACCGCTGGCACACCCGCTGTTGCTCCTCGGTGCCGCGGATCTCGACGATGTGCTTGGCATCGTCGATGAAGCGGTGGCTGGGCGCGGTCGCCGACAGAATGAGGTTCGCCACGCGCTCGGGATAGCGAATGGCATAGCCCTGCGCGACCATGCCGCCGTACGACGAGCCGAGGATCGTGATACGCGCCGGCCCGAGATACTCCCGCAGGGCCTCGACGTCCTCGATGTTCTCGTCGAGCGTGCAGGTCGCCGGATCGCAGGGCGCGCTGCGACCACTGCCGCGGTGGTCGAGGTACACGAGCTGCGCCACATCGGAGAGCGATGCGAGCTGAGTCTTGAACGACACGTGATCGCCGCCCGGTCCGCCGTGCAGCAGGAACACGACCGGCCGGCGGGCCATCTTCGTGCCGCTCGGTACAAGGCCCATGCCATCGACGTCGAAATACAACTCGGTCCCACGAATAGCGGCGCGCATCGGTCGCTCCAGGTACGGTTCGGCTGGCGGGGTGCGGCGGCGGTCATGATAATTCATGGGAGGACGAATGACGAAATCCGAAGGACGAACCGTTTAGCCGCGTCCCAGCGGGACGCGCGAACGCGCGTCCCGCTGGGACGCGGCTAAACGGTTCACTCTCGAGACGGTATCCGAAATGACTTCACGGACGATCGACCTCACCTACGGTTCCAGCGGTGCCTTCTCGTGCGAGATTGACGCCGAGCGTGTGGTCGACGTGCCGTTGGCGCCGCCGCCCAATCCGGCGTTTCCCGCCGAACTGCAGGCGGCGCTGTTCCAGCCGCGCGACTTCCCTCCGCTGGCGCAGGCCGTCATTCCCGATGATCGCGTGGTGCTCGCCGTCGACCGCGGCACGCCGGAAGCGCCGGCACTCGTGGCCGCCGTCGTCGGCGTGCTGACACAGCGCGGCGTGGCGCCGGAACGAATTCAGATCGTCGAGGCGGCCGGAGCGAAGAACGGCCATGCGGCGCTGGCCGATCCCCGGCGCGAGCTGCCCCCCGAGATTCGCGAACGCGTCGGCCGGCGGATTCACAACCCCGACGATCTGAAAGGCTGCCGCTACCTGGCATCGACGGCCAGCGGCGAACGCGTGTATCTGGCGGCGGAAGTGATCGACGCGGACGTGGCGGTGTCGATCGGCTCGCTGGGCTACGACCCGCTGCTGGGCCACCGCGGCACCAACAGCGTGTTCTATCCGGGATTGTCTTCGGCCGACGCCGTCGAGCGTCTGCGCAGTCCCGGTCAGCGCGAGCTCGACGCCGAAGACGACCGGCAATTGCGGCAAACGATCGACGAGATCGGCTGGCTCCTGGGTTCGCAGTTTTCGCTGCAGGTGATCCCGGCGACGGTGGGAGGCGTCGCGCACGTGCTGGGCGGAGCGGCGGAGTCGGTGTTCCGCGAGGGCAAGCGGCTGCTGGCCGAGAACTGGCGAATCGAGCTGGACGAGCGGGCTGACGTGGTCGTGGCGGCGGTCGACGCCGACGCGAGCGGCCACGGTTGGGAGCAAGTGGGCGCGGCGCTCGCCACCGCGCGCAACCTCGTGGCCCACGGCGGGCGGATCATTGTGCTGACGGAACTGGCCGCGCACCTCGGCGTGGGTCTCGAACAAGTGCGTATGAGTCGCGAGCCGCTCGACGCGCTGGCACCGTTACGGGCCGCCGCGCCGCTGGACCTCGTGGAAGCGACGCAGCTCGTGCACGCCGTCGACTGGGCCGACGTGTACCTGCTCAGCCGGCTGGAGGGTGAGCTGGTGGAAGATCTGTTCTTCATCCCGCTGGCCAACGATCGCGAAGCCGCCCGCGCCGTCGACCAGGGCGGAACGTGCGTGTTCCTCAGCTCGGCCCAGCACACGTACGGCTCCGTGCGAGGCTGAGCGGCTGGTAGCCATCGCGCCATCGAAGCCATGGGTCACCGAACAGACCGTTGCCGCGGCTACAATTGGAAAATCGCCGATCGACCGTTTTGCTTCACCTCTGCGAACGTGCCCTTCTTCACGCCGCGCGCGAAGCCGTCGATCAGCTCCCAGCGGCGCAGGAGCCAGATCGCAGCCTGCCAGAATCCCAGATTGCTCCAGAAGGGAGCAAAGAACAACGCGGTGATGTTTGCATCGCGCAGCAGAGCGGCCTCGATTGGTCTGCGCCGCATTCGCTGCTCGGAACTCACGAAGACGTAGTCGGTGTCCTTCAGGCCGCGCAATAGGTCCGGATCTTTGATGTCTGGTGGAAAGACGTCGCGAAGCGCGACCACCGCGACGCCCAAAGCCTTGAGCATGCCGGCGTAGCGGTACGAGATGTTGTTGTCGAAGAAGTAGGTCACGCCGCAAGCGATCGGTGATATGCCAACGCGGCCCTTACGGCTTCCAAGGGGATCCCCAGCCACTCAGCGACCGTTGCCGGATCCTGACCCCCGCCCGCCTGCAAAGCGTCGATGATTGTCCCGACGGCCACGCCGCTTTCCGAGTCGATGGGCTCGCCGAGCCGCCTCATGGGGTCGAGGACGATCCGTCCCGTCTTCTCCATGGGCCAGAATCGCTCAACGTCGGCGTCACCGTAATCCAGCTTGCGGAAGAACGGCCGCACGATGGTGGCGAACACCAACTGCCCGTGCCGCAACTCTTCGACGATTTCCTGTTCCGACTCTCGGCCGATCAGTGTGGCGAAGATCTGCTTCCCGTCTGTATCGAAACGCTTCACCGCAAACGGATGCTGCGTGCGGAACCGCTTCGACGCTTCGAGCGCAGCGCGACGAATCGTCTGCAGCGTGACGCCTTCATCGCGGAACATCTTGATGAAGTGCAGCTCCATGAGCTCCGAGAACGTCAGGACCTTCTCGCCTGGAAACTCGCGGCGGATGACGGCCGTGGCCTGCTTCCGATCTCCAGTCCACCACCGGAGCGTGTTCGGATGCGTGCGCAACAGCCGAGCGGCCTCGCCCAGCGAGTACATCCCGCAGCCGAGATACTCCTTCGACTTGCGCTTCGTCATTCGAGGCACCAGGGGTGGCCAGACCATGACGGTCTCGAAGCTTCCAACAGGAACTAACGTATATTATCGATTCCGGCGACGGCATCAACCGGAATCATCTACGTCGGCAACTCAACCAGCACCTGACCGTCTTCGACGCGCACTGGAAACGCGGTGTGCGTGATGTTGGCATTGAGGCAGTGCCGGCCGCTGGTTACGTCGAACTGCCAGCCGTGCCACGGGCAGGTGACGACGCGGCCGGAAAGCCGCCCTTCACCGAGTGGCCCGCCGGCGTGCGGGCACACGCCGTCCAGCGCGTAGAACTGACCCTCGACATTGAACAGCGCGACCACGCGCCCGGCGGCGGTCAATTCGCGTCCGGTGCCGGGAGGCACGTCTTCGACGGCGGCGATGCGGATCCAGTCGCTCACTCCGCGAGAATATACACCGCCTCTTCGCGCTGCAACGGGCGGGCGAGCTCGTCGGCTTCGACTTCGATCTGCACCCGCGCGTCGCCCTTGCCGGCCGAGACCGCCTTCAGAACGAGCTGGTACTCCTCATCCGCGCCGCCGCCGAGCTCTTCGACGGCGGCAAAGCTGACGCGGCGGCCCTCGCGCGTTTCGCGGCTGGGACCGCGGGCCGAGACCAGCTCCAGCTCCGGCGGCACCTCGACGCTGACCTTCACGTGGCTCGCGGGTTCCGTGCCCTTGTTGCCGGCGACGATCCGCAGCGTGAGCGTTTCGCCGACGGCGACCGGCTGCGGGTTCTCCGGAACGCGCACCCCCAGGGCCGTGAAACCTTCGACTTGCGTCTCGGCAGTCAGCCGAGCGGTGTCGCCGCCTGCTTCCGTCGCGCGCACATCGCAGGGCATCGTGCCGGCCGCTTTGGCCAGCAGCGTGACCTGAAGCTCGCGGCCCGACTGCGGTTCGAGCCGGTCGATCCGCCACGTGACGGTGCGCGATCGCGCGTCGAACGTGCCGCCGTCCGAGGCCTCGACGAACTCCATGCCGTCCGGAAGCGTTTCCACCACGCTGACGCCGGCGATCGGCTGCGTCGAATCGTTCGCGACAGTATTAGTAAAGACGGCGTCGCGGCCCACGTAGCGCCGCTTCGGGCCGGTGCGCGACAGGCGAAGCTGACTGCCGAGGACTTCGACCTCCGCCGAATGCTCGATGGAGAAACCGCCGTCGGCCGTGATGATCGCTTTGTGCTCGGCGCTGCCTTCATCGACGGCCGTCAGCGTGAGGTCGATCTCCCGCGACTGGCCGGCCGGCAGATCGCCCACCTTGTACTCCAGATCGTTGCCGGCCGGGTGCCGCAGTTCCCGGGGGATGAGGCTCCGCAGATAGACGTTGGAGGCGGTGCCCGAGCCCGCATTGCTGAGCTTGAAGTGGAACCGCACCGGGCGGCCGAGCTTCACCTGCTCAGGACCGCTCATCTCGAGGGAGAGCTTTGGGGCTGTGATCGTCGTCCGCGACGAAACTTCCGCGACGAAATTCACCGTCGCCACGCTGCCGATCTGCCCCTCGTTCGTCGGCACGATGCGGACCGCAATCTTCTGCTCCGCTCCGGGTTCGAGTGTGCCCAGCTTCCAGACCACCGTCTTCTCGCGCAGCTCCGCCCGCGGGATCGTTCCGGTCAATTGGGTGCCGAGCGGGATGCGGTCCTCGACCGTCACCTGCCGGGCGGCCGAGCTGCCCAGGTTGCGGACGAGGATGTAATAGAACAGCGGCTTGACCAGCACGGCTACGCTGGGCGCCAGCTTATCGATCGTCAGTTGGGGACGCTGCGGCCCGCTGGGCGCTTAGTCCACCACGGTCCCGTCGCCTCGCAACTCGTCTCTGTCGAGCGGAACCACGCGGCCCGCAGTCGGCAGCTCACCGGGGACTTCGGACGGTGAACCGGCGTCGTGGGCAGCATCGTCTGCAGAATCCGCTGGCCCTGTCGGTTGAGCAGCGGGATGCCGCTCGTCGGCGCGACCATGGATTGACGGTGCGTCGATTTCAACGGGCTGCGGCGAAGGGGAAGTCTTGGGCTCCGCCGTTTCTTCGAACGCCGAGGGGGATGAACCAAAGGGATCGTCGCCGACGGTTGGCGGCGAGGCCATGCGGTTCTCATCGTTGGGCTGCGTTCGCGGAACTGTCCCACCGCCGGCACCAAAAGGATCGGGAATCGGTTCGGGCCGGGAACCGCCTGGCGTGGCTTCTGCATCGCCAGGGGTCGTCTCTTCGGCCGACGAGGAGAACGGCACGGTGCGCGGATCCTCGGACTGTTCTTCGTCGGCGTCCGCCGGCATCGCCTCCGGTTCGAATGCCCGCTCGCCGTCTGCTTCCGCGGATGGCTCACCGGCGCCGGCATTCGAGCGATCGGCCGCGTCTTGCGGACCGATGAGAAGCAGTCGCGGTCCCGGATCGCTGCCGGCATCCGGTTCATCAGTCGCCGGATCGAAACTCGGCGGCTCGTCTTCATGAACTCCCGCCGGGACGGGAACGATTTCCGGGTCCGAGCCGAACGTCGGCTCGTCACGGGCGGGGGACTCGTTTCCGAAGGCCGGTTCCGTACCGAAGCCGGGTTCACCCATTGGATCCGCTTCGGTCGAACCGAACGGCGGCGCCTCGTTGCGCGTCAGGCGAACCTCGCCACGCTCCGCTTCCGTCGGAATCGGCTCGACCGCCGTAGCGTCTGCGGCGAAGCTCTCTGTGTCGGCGTCGCGCTGCGGCACGGGTACGGGGCGGGCTTCGCTCACGTCCAGCCGCGCCGGTTCGTCCTGCGGCTCGAATTGCGGCTCGTCCTGCGGCGGCGGCTGGCGGAAATCGATGCCGCCCGACGTGGAGTTCCGCACCGAGCGGATGACGGTCATGCCGTCAGAATCGTCGCTCAACGCTTCGGCGCGACTGCTGGCGGCCGAATTGGCGGCGAAGAACGGATTGTCCTCCGACGGCTGTTCATCGCCGCCGGTGAGGTCGCGGGTTTCCGACGCCGGCTCCGGTTCACTCTGATCGAACAGCGGCGCGTCGTCGCCGCCGGCAGTGACATCCGCGGCAGACGTCGAATCGGCGCGTCCCGAGCCGTCGCCTCCCGTCGCCGCCGGCTGCGTGCCGGCTGCCGGACCGGCGGGCAGCGGCAGTCCGCGCTGCGCCTGCAGGACCACCAGAAAGCCGATGCCGACCAGTCCCGCCAGCGCGGTGACTTTCCAGATCGCATTTTGCATGGGAAATCCCTTCCCGTTCGGTTCCCGTCCCGGAAATGCGGCGGCGCGCCCGGCCGCGCAGCCGTCGGCGGGAAGACCATCCCTGGAAACGGCGGGAGACATAACAGAATGGGACGACCGTGAAAAGCCCGACCTCACGTCAGAATTCGACGAATTCCTTCGTGTAGTGCGTCATATCCAGCCGTTCTTCGTCCGGGACAGGACGGATGCCCCACTGCTGCATCGCCAGCGCACCGAACAGCACTTCGATATTCCGGCCATCCTCGTCGCGGCCGATCTCGTCCAGCACAAAGGCGTGAGCGGAGACAGGATGGCCTTCCACAAGGGCCTCCAGCACCGCGGTTTCACTGGTCTCCCGCACCGCGCCGCCGAGCGCCGTTCGCATCGGCTGCGGCGTGTGCGACACCGAAAGGAGCGAGGCCACGTCGCGCGTCACATACGTGTTGCGCGCGCCGGTGTCGAACAGCGTCCAGCAGTCGCGGCCGCCGACTTCGATCGATTTGCGGATGCGTCCCATCTGCATTGATTCCTCGGTTCGTTACGCCCAGTAGCGCCGGTCGAGCGTGCGGTAGTTGATGGCTTCGCTGAGGTGCCCGGAGGTAATGTCTTCACTGTGGTCGAGGTCGGCGATCGTGCGGCCGATGCGCAGGATCTTGTCGTGCGCGCGGGCCGAGAGGCCCATGTCCTCCATCGCACTCTTCAGCAGGCTCTCGGCCCCGGCTTCGAGACGGCAGTGACGGCGGATCTCCCGCGGCATCAGCTTCGCGTTGAGCGTGTGGCGGCGGCCGGCGAAACGCCGCTGCTGGATTTCGCGAGCGGCCGTCACCTGCGCGGCCATCGACGCGCTGTCGGTGCCCGTGCTCTTGTCCGAGAGCTCGCGGAACGGCACTGGTGGCACCTCGATGTGAATGTCGATGCGATCCAGCAGCGGCCCGCTGATCTTCGCCAGGTAGCGCTCGATCTGCAGCGGGCCGCAGTTACACTGCCGCCGCGGATCGCCGCGGTACCCGCAGGGGCAGGGATTCATCGCCGCCACCAGCATCACGTTCGCCGGAAAGGTGACGCTGCCGATGGCGCGGGAGATCGTCACGTGATTCTCTTCGAGAGGCTGGCGGAGCACCTCCAATGTGCGGCGGTTGAATTCGGGCAACTCATCGAGGAACAAGACGCCATTGTGCGCCAGGCTGATCTCGCCCGGCGCTGGCGTGCTGCCGCCTCCCACAAGTCCGGCCTCGCTGATCGTGTGGTGCGGCGAGCGGAAGGGGCGGAGCAGCATCAGCGATTGTCCGGAGCTCAGCCGGCCCACGGCGCTCCAGATGCGGGTCGTCTCCAGGCTTTCTTCCGGCGCGAGCTGCGGGAGGATCGTGCCCAGCCGCTGGGCCAGCAGCGTCTTTCCCGTGCCAGGGCTGCCGATCATCAGGAGATGGTGTCCGCCGGCGGCTGCGACGGTGACCGCGCGTTTGGCGGACTCCTGCCCTTTCACATCGGCGAAGTCGACGGGGTAACGGCCATGCTCTTCGACGGCGGCATCCCAACTGAAGGCGACCGGCTCCAGGGACAACTGCTCGCTGAAGAAGCCGACGGCCTCGGCCAGCGAGCCGACGGCGATCACTTCCAGGTCGTCGACGACGGCGGCCTCGCGGGCGTTGGCGATCGGGACGACGAGCCCGCGCTTGCCCTGCTCGCGCGCGCCCACGGCCATCGACAGCGCCCCCTTGACGAGCCGCACCTGTCCATCGAGGGCGAGCTCGCCGATCGCCGCATATTGCTCGAACCGTTCGGAGGCCAACTGGCCACTGGCGGTGAGCAGGCCCAACGCGATCGGCAGATCGAACGACGCCGCGTCCTTGGGCAGGTCGGCGGGCGAGAGGTTGATGACGACGCGGTCGATCGGCCGCGAGTAGCCGCTGTTGACGAGCGCCCGTTCGATGCGGTGCGTGCTCTCTTTGACGGCCGCTTCGGCGAGACCCACGAGAATGGTCTTGGGAATCGCGCCGGGCGAGATATCGACCTCGACCTCGACGGGCACGGCCTCGATGCCGAACAGCGAGTACGTGTAGAGCTTGGCGAGCATCGCGGCGCCGTGCGGCGAAGACGGTGTGCGGACGAA
>JAHWKJ010000028.1:0-9470 GCA_019347905.1 Planctomycetota bacterium | reverse complement strand
TTTTTTCTCCCAATTGGGACTTTCACTGGTTCGCGATTTGTGCTTAGAATCGAAATCAGTGACGCTCGCGGCAACGTTCCGCCATGCGGGCCCGCTTCGCCGACGACTTTTGTTCTCGAAAGCGACACGACGTAACGGCAGACGAATCGTCTCGGCGAAACTGTGGCGGACAAGTGCCGCTCCGGGCCGACCCCCTCCGATCCTGGGAAGGATTCGACACACATGTTGCACTTTTCGTGCGATCTCTGCGGACTGCAATTGGACGATCGGCGCTACGTCGTCCGCATGGAAGTGTACCCGGCGTTCGATCCCGAAGAGTTCGACGAAGAAGACCTCGACGCGGACCATCTCCAGGAGATCGCGGAGATCCTCAAGGAGGTGGAAGAGACGGGACAGCCCCAGCTCGACGATTGCGGGTCGAAGGATCTGCGGTTCGACCTGTGTCCGAACTGTCACCGCAAGTTCGTCAAGGATCCGCTCGGCCGCGATCAGCTTCGCCGGCTGAACTTCAGCAAGAACTAAAGGTCGTACTGCACGACGGCGAGCGTACGATCGTCTCCGGCGGGGCCGCCGGCCGTATGGCGCTCGACGCTGCGCTGGATCGCCGCCAGCAGTTCGGCGGAACTCGCCGCCGACCTCGCGCCGCAAACCGCTGCTGCAATGCCGTCCTCGCCGAAGAGCCGGTTCGCCGCGTCGCGCGCTTCGCTGATGCCGTCGCTATAGAGCACGAGCGCTTCTCCCGGTCCGAACCCGATTTCCGATGAGCCGTACGTCACGTCGTCGGCCACGCCCAGCAGCAGTCCGTGCGACTGGAGTGCGATCGGTTCGCCGCCCGCGATCAACAGCGGCGCGGGATGACCGCCGTTGGTGTAAGTGAATGTGTGGCGGTCGACGTCGATCACGCCCGCGACGAGGCTCATGAACTGGTGCGGGGCCGTGAGCCGGCACAGCATGCGGTTGAGCCGGGCAACGAGCTGTTTGCAAAGCGGCCGGTCGTTTTCGGGAGGAGACGCCTCGAGCATCCACAACGCGCCGCGGACGGCCGACATCACCAGAGCCGCGGGGACGCTGTCGCCGGAGGCGTCGCCGACGGCCACCAGCAGTCGCCGCCCGTCGAGCGGAACGAAATCGCACAAGTCGCCGCCCAGTTCGTAGCGGCTGCCGCAGATCGAGGCCACGTCGAGGCCAATGCAAGCCGCCGCCGTTTCCGCCCCCGGTCGCTCCTGGGACTTCGAGGCGACGCGCACGTCGTGACGCAGCCGTTGCCCGTTGGCGCTTTCGCAGCGGAGGGCCATCCGCTCCAGCGCGGCGCCCATCTGCGCGGCAATGGCTTCCAGCACCGACAACTCGCCCGCCGGCACGCGCGTGCGCCGATCGAAGCACCACAGCGTGCCGATCGGTCCTTCAGACGTCGCGACGCACTGGCACGAACCGCCCAGAGCGCCATCCGGCAGCCATTCGGCGGCGCGTGCGTCGGCTCGCAGGATTCTCGTGCGGCCGCGGGCGAGGGCATCGAGGTCGGGCGGATCGTCGAGCAGATTGCGGGAGGGCGACGCGATCGTCTCGGCCGCGATGCGCGAGCAGGCGCGCAGGTGCAAGCTGCAGCCGTCGCGATCGAGCAGAAGGAACGCGGCCGACTCGAAGCCCGTCAGCTCAACCGCGGCTGCCAGCAGATGGCCGACCGCCGAGGGCAGTTCCTGCTCGCCGCCGAGCGAAACACCCAGACTCAATAGCGTGCCGACGTGGCTCGACTGCGACGCCAGCGATTCGCCGGCCGCCAGCGTGCGGCTGAGCAGTTCTGCCAGGAGGTCGATCAGATCGCGTAGCGCGCGGCCGGTGCGGCTTTCGGCTCGCCCAACGTCGCCGCGTAGCCGCAGGAAGCCGCGAGGCTCGCGCCCGTCGTGAACCGCCGCCCGCCAGACCTCATCGGCCGCCGCGATGTGGGCACGACCTCCGGCATCGTCGCGGTCGAATTCCAGGCACCAGCCGGTCGCGCGCGAGAAGCGACGGCACAGGCCGTCGATCCAGGCGGCGTCGGCAGAGACCAGAGTCGTCGTTGATGGGACTCGATGCATGTGGTGCCGGTCGGTCGACTCCGGGAAGAACGCTTCCGGCCTGTGCGTCGTAGACGGCGGCGCTCCTCGTCAGGCTTCGTCGCTTGGCCGCGGCGACCTTGAGCATTCCGCGGCAGGTTCGAGTGGTGCGGATTGCAGCGGGAGATGCGTCCTCCCGCAGACCGCCGTTTGCCGTAGAATCCGCCGCTCAGGGGGATCGGAGCCCGCCTCGTCCAAGAGGGACAAGCGTTGCGTCGCGGCACTGCAATACCGGCCTTGACGATCGCAGTTGCGATCGTCGCTCTCGTCCCAGGCGATGCCACTCAGGGGGGCGAGGGCCTGAACTCGCCAATGCCCGCTGCGTGGCGCGATGACGCTCATCTCTACGACGTCGAGTTTGTCGGCGCTCGCGCGGGTTGGGCCGTTGGCGATCGCGGCACGATTCTCAGGACGGTCGACGGCGGAGGCACCTGGGAAGTCGTCGAAACTCCGGTGAGCTGCCCGCTGTGCAGCGTGTGCTTTCTGTCGGATCAGGTGGGCTGGGTCGCCGGAGGAGGAACGACGCCCTGGACACGGCTCGACGGCGGCGTACTCCTGGCGACCAGCGACGGGGGTCAAACGTGGCGGGAACTCGCGGCCGAGGCGTTGCCGCCGCTGCATCATTTGCAGTTCTTCGATTTGGAGACTGGCGTCGTTGTCGGCGCCGCCACGCCGCGCGGACCTTCCGGCATATGGGTCACTGAAGACGGCGGTCAGACGTGGACACCGCTGCCTGGCCCTGGCGGCGACGGCTGGCGCGCGGCGGCATTTCTCCCCGGTTCACCGCTGAGCGACGTGGGAAGGGGTCAGATCCCTTTGCGGACGAGCGATTACGACAATCGGGGAGCCGATGCTCCGCAAAGGGGTCTGACCCCGTTGGGCATCCTGCCGCTGACTGGCGTTGTGGCTGGAACGCGCGGACGAACCGCCGTGGTCGGTGCGGGGCAGGTGGTTCCACCGCGGATCGAACAGTTGGGGCTGCGCGGCATCGCAGACATGGCGCTGAGCGACGCTCAGCACGGCTGGGCGGTGGGCGACGGTGGACTCGTGCTGTCGACCACGAACGGAGGCATCGTCTGGCAGGAGGCGAGTCAAGGGACAAGGGACAAGGGACAAGGGCCGGAGAGTCGAGGGTCGAGAGTCGAGGGTCGAGAGCCAGAAATGGGTTCAAAGGACACTCGCCCTCGATCCTTGAACGCTCGACCGTCCAATCCGCGGCTCGCCGATTTTGCCGATTGGAAAGCCGTGGCCGTGCGGGGTCCGAAGGTTTGGATCGCCGGCTCGCCGGGAAGTGCGGTCTGGCACTCGAGCGACGGTGGCCGGCGGTGGATTCGCCAGCCCACTGCCGTGACGCAGCCGATTCACTCGCTCACGTTCACGTCCGAGACAACCGGCTGGGCCGTCGGAGCGCTCGGTTTGATCCTGCGCACTGAAGACGGCGGCCAAAGCTGGCAGCCGCAGCGCGGCGTCGGGAGGCGGCTGGCGGTGCTGGCGGTGGCTGCGCGGAGCGAACACGTCCCTTTGCATCTGCTGGCGTCACAGTGTGGCGAAGACGGCTACCGCGGTGGCGTGCTGTTGGCGGCGCGTCGCGACACCGGCCCCGACGGCAACCAAAATGCCCGCGCCGATCTGCGTCTGCAGGAAGCCATCGCGGCGTGCGGCGGCTCTGCGGCGATCGCTGAGTGGCGCTTCCCCGTCGAGCTGCCGGGCCTCGAGCGCGATCGGGAGCGGCTGATCGAAGACTGGCAGCATCGCACGGAGGGCCGGCTCGGTGAGGCGCTCATCGGGCGGCTCGTCGCGCAGCTTCGCGTCTGGCGGCCCAGCGTGTTGACATTGGAAGAACCCGGACCAGACGACGCGCTCGGCCGCGTGCTGAACGAGGCAATTCTCAAAGCCGTCGAGGACGCCGCCGATGCCACGCGGTTTCTCGCACAGCGGGAACTGGCCGGTCTGGAGCCTTGGCGCGTCGAGAAAGTCTACCTGCGGTTGCCGCCGGGAAGCACGGGCCACGCGCACGTCGATCCCTTTGAGTATCAACCGCGGCTAGGGCGCACGCTGTCCGACCAGACCGCACCGGCCCGCGGCCTGCTGGGCCTCTCGCCATCGAGCACCGCCGGCCGCGAAGCATGGAGAGCACTCGCCGACCGCAGCGCGACTCTTCTCCCCCCCTTACTAAGGGGGGGCCAGGGGGGGTCAATCGCCGGCGGCGACTTCTTCGCCGGTCTGTGGATCGAGCCCGGCTCCGATGCCCGACGGCCGCTCGAACCGCTGCCGGAAACGAACTCTGAGCGACTCCGCCAGCTCGCCGCCCGCCGCCGCAACACCCACGCGTATGCGGAGCGTTACCTCGATGACCCGAAACGGGCGGCCGGCCTGGTCGCAATGCTGCGGCCGCTAACGGACGACTTGCCGGACGACGCGGCCGCGCTGGAGCTGGCGCGGCTGGCCGACCAGTATCGGCGGCGCTCGCAGTGGGACATGGTCGAAGCGGCGTCGGTCGAGCTGGTCGGCCGCTATCCCGATCAACCCATCGCTCACGACGCGATGCGCTGGCTGTTCCAGCTTTGGACAGGCGGCGAACCGTCTTGGCAGCGGGCCCGCCAAATTCAGGTGCAGAAGGGGCAGCTCGCGCAGAATCTCCAGTCGGTCGGCGAGACGATCGATCACGCCCTGCGTCTTGCCGGCGAGGATCCCTGGCAGCGGGACGAGTCGGTCCTGCAGACGGGAGCGGATGCGATCGCCCTCCGCGAGCTGGAAGGACAACTGGTGGACACCGGCCGCAATGACTGGACCTCCGGAACGCTGACGATCTGGCAACGCCAGGCGGTCGGACTGGCGGCGCTGATGCGCCGCCGCGCGCCGGCGCTCTATGCCTCGCCGGACATCCAGCTTCCGCTTGCCGCGCTCTTTCGCAAACGCGCTGCCTTGCGCAGCGCGGGGCACGTGTTGCGGCCGTATGCCGAATCGACCGCCGAGTCAGCCTGGGGCGCAATTGCCGCGGGCGAGTTGTGGCTGCTGAATCCGACTCCCGAAGGCCCTCGGCCCATCGCAGTCGCTAAACGCACGCCCGAACGACCGCACCTCGACGGACGCCTCTCCGACGCCTGCTGGCGAGAAGCCGAAGCCCTGCCGCTCCTTCCCCACGAGCAATCCCTGTCCTCCCCCACGTTGGCAACCACAGGACAGGCGGACGTGACCAGCGCGAGCGGCGGGCATTTCGCCTTCGTCCTCTTCTCTTACGACGCAGAATACCTGTACCTCGCGGCCAGCGTCCCGCGCGATGCGGACGCACCGGCCGACAAGCCGCAACTGGCCGGTCGCCGCCACGACGCCGACCTGTCCCCGTTCGATCGCATCGCATTCGATTTCGACATCGACCGCGACTACGCCACGTGGTACCGTTTTGAGGTCGATCAGCGCGGCTGGACCGCCGAGCGTTGTTGGGATGACGCAACGTGGAATCCCATATGGCACGTCGCCGCCGAGGCCGATGAGTCCCACTGGCGGATCGAGGCGGCCATCCCACTGGCCGAGTTGCTTCCCGAGCCGCCGATCCGCGGCAGCGTCTGGTCGCTGGGCGTGGTGCGGACGATTCCGGCCGTGCGGCTGGAAAGCTGGACAGCCCCGCCGTCATCGCAGCCGCGGCCCGAAAGCTTCGGCCTGTTGCGATTCCAGTAAGTGATTCGCCGACGGCTCAATGTGGCGGGCGCTCCATCAAAGCCGTGACGGCGATGATCGGCCCGACGATGGCGGCCAGCAACGCAGCATAAGTGGCCTTGAAGATCACAAAGGACGAGTGGCTGAACTCCGTCGGCCCCAACGTCGCAAGAGCCAAAACGGCCAGCGGCCCAACGATCGCAGTTGCCGCAGCCCCGAGAACGATTCCACGCAGTCGCGCCCGCCCCGGGAGTTTCGCAATCGCCCTCGGGACTTCATCCCGGCGCAGCGCGGCAACCTTGCCGTCGCGCACCTGACGGCGGATCAGCGGTGTGGCGATCAGGCAGAACAGCAAGGGCAGCAGAAACGATGTAGCGACCACGTCCGCCGCAACCCCGCCGAGGCCCCACAGCGGCACGCTCGTGCGTCCGATCACCAAGAGGCCCGCGACGGCCGCATTGATGCCGAAGTTCGCGAGCACGCCGCCCACAAGTCCGTCGCGCAGGACGACCTTTCGCTGCTGTGGCGTCACAGGCGCTCCGTCATCAGGCTGATGACGCCAGGCGGCATCGCTTGTGCCGAGGCTTTACCCACCGTCCGCCTCCTGGGCCTCGTCCGCCGGGTCAGGATCCCAATCATTGAGCTTGTCAACGAGGTCAGGAGTCGTTGCGGCTTCCCACAAATCATGGAATTTGCTCCTGACGAATGGATGCAACTGGTTCGCGAACTCGGGCGAGAGGTCGAGGACTTTGATCAGCTCCTGAACATCGGCCAGATCCTTGAGACGGCCGGCGTTGGTCATTCCGGAGGCGAGCTTCAGCTCCACCAGCTTGGGAAGTTCAATGTAACGGATGCCATCCGCTTCCAAACTCACCGTGCCCGGATCGGGAAAGGAAACAGGCTTCGGCTTTCCATCACCCGTCCATCGAGCCTCGCCTCTCCGCCACTGTCCGATGTCGTATTTCAAGGCCCATTGTACCGGGCCGCAGAGGAAGCGTCCAAAGGATGATGGGCCTGGCACGTTTTTCATCGCTGCGCGATTGCGGTAGGCTATCGCGTCGTGAGCCGATGCTGACGCCCAACGTCCCGGCGCGCTGGAGGACACACCGATGAAGCCCAAGCTGCTGGCAGTCGTTTCGACGGTGCTTGCCATGGCCGCGTTCCTGGTCATAGTCTCGCAGTCGGAGCGTGCGGCACAGGGTCAGGCCGCGAGGCAGCGGCAGGCGAACCGTGAGCGGCCGGAAGGCAACCAGCCGGCGCAGGCGCTGGAACTGCGGCAAGGCTCACCCAATGTCGAGTTCCTGCAAGTCCTGCATCAGCAGGCCCGGGAGGGCGGGGCCGACGTGCTTTCGGCGGGCGATTCGGCCGACGATTTCGCCTCCGTCGCCCAGACCAGCGACGGCACGATCTATGCCGCGTATGCCGCGTACTACGACGGCCACGACCAGGTGCGGCTGCACCGGCGGCTGGAAAGCGGCGACTGGTCGACCTACACCTACGTGCCGCTCGCGCAGAGCCGAGCCGACATCTGGATGCCGCAGCTTGCTGTCGACGCCGGCGATCGCGTGTGGGTCGTGTGGAGTGAGCAAGTGGGTTCCCCCCCTTCGCAAGGGGGGGACAGGGGGGGTGACGCCGAGTCCAGCGGCAATTGGGACCTGTATGCGCGGCCTCTTGTGCGGGACGAAAACGGCGAACGCTGGGGCGCGCTCGTGCGGCTCACGACTGATTCCAAACCCGACATCAACCCGCACATCGCCGTCGACCACGAGCGGAACATTCACGTCGTCTGGCAGGCCCACCCGAACAACGACGGCGACGTGTATTACTGCCGCTTCGACGGGAAAGATTGGTCGCAGCCGCTGGCCGTCTCGGCCGACTCCGAGAGCGACTGGTATCCCCGCGTGGCCGTCGATCGCAAGGGCACCGCCTGGATTGCCTTCGACAGCTATCGCAACGGGGATTACGACGTGTTCCTCACCAGCGTGAAGCACCCCCCCTCGCCCCCCCTTGGTAAGGGGGGGAAAGCCGCGCCCTCGCCCCCCCTTGGTAAGGGGGGGGTGCTCGGCTTCGTCATCCCCATCGCAACGTCCGGCTTCTATGAAGCCCACGCCAGCGTCGCCTGCACGCCCGACGGCAAGGTGTGGGTTGCCTGGGAACAAGGCGGCTTCAACTGGGGCAAGGACCAGGGCTACTGGCTCAACCGGCAGAATCGCAATCAGGGCACCACGCTCGGCAGCAGGCGCGAGGTGAAAGTCGCCTGCTGGGAGAACGGCGAACTGCACGCCGCACCCGATGTGGCCGACGCACTCGAAGCCGATCGGCAGCAGCCCTCCGGCAGCGCGGAACTGGCGGCCGGTCCGGACGGGCGCTTGTGGCTGCGCTTCCGCCACATCATCCGCGGCCGCCAGCGGCGGCCCAACCGGTTCACCCGCGGCTGGACCGAGACTGTCACGCACCTCACCGGCGAAGGCTGGGCGGCGGCGAAGGCGCTGCAGGGCAGCACGGGGCGGATCAGCGTCTTCAGCCGCATTCTGCCGGCGGCCGATGATTCGCTGTGGGTGGCGTACTCCGGCGATGCCCGCGCGGCCCTCAACTATCACCGGCCGGTGCAGGACACGGCGCTGATCATCCAGCTCGACAAGCCAGAAGGCGACGCGGGCACTCCGGAACTGGCGAAGTACGAGCCGCCCGCTCCGCCCGCCGCCATCCCGCAGTGGAACGCCGGCCGCGAGACCCGGCAGGTGGAGCGCATCCGCGAACATCGCGTCGAGATCGACGGCCAGCCACATCGCATCGTCCGCGGCGATCTGCACCGCCACACGGAATTGAGCTGGGACGTGGGTCCCGGCAACGACGGCTCGTATCTCGACTTTTATCGCTACATGATTGACGTGGCCGCGATGGATTTCGGCTCGCTGACGGATCACCAGGGCGGCGGCCACTACGCCTACTGGTGGTGGCTGACGCAGAAGTCGGCCGACATGTACTACCTCGCGCCGCGGTTCGTGCCGCTGTACGGTTACGAGCGTTCGGCCCGCTTCCCCAATGGGCACCGCAACATCTTTCACGCTTACCGCGGCGTGCCGGTGTTCCCGTTCCAGCTCAAGACCGACCAGACCGGCTTCTTCCCGGCGTGGGCACAGGCGCGCTGGTCGACAACGACACGAAGCTGTTGTACGAATCGCTGCACCGCACGGGCGGCATGGCGATCTCGCATACGTCCGGCACCGATTCGATGGGCACCGACTGGCGCGACAACGATCCCGAAGTCGAGCCGGTCGTGGAGATCTATCAGGGCGCCCGCAACAGCTACGAGGCCTTGGGCGCCCCGCGCGTGCACTCCGAAGACGAGCCGCCCAACCAGGCCCCCGGCGGCTTCCAGAAGGAAGGCATGCTGTGGAACGCCTACGACAAGGGCTACCGGCTCGGCATCACCTCATCGAGCGATCACGGCTCCACGCACATCAGCTACTCGCTGGTCTACACGCCGGAGAACGACCGCCAGGCGATCATCGATTCCATCAGAAAGCGGCACACCTACGGCGCGACCGACAACCTGATCGTGTCCGTCACGGCGGGCGAGAGATTCATGGGCGACGAATTCGCCACCGACAACAAGCCCGTGCTGCACATCCAGGCGACCGGCACCGCGAGGATCGCTAAGCTGACGCTCGTGCGCAACAATGAGTACGTTTACAGCTCCGAACCGAACGAGGCGGA
>JAHWKJ010000420.1 GCA_019347905.1 Planctomycetota bacterium | reverse complement strand
CGGGTTCGAGACCGCGGTCTTCGGCGATGGCCTCGACGAGCTGCCGGTAGTAGTCGTCGAGGATCTCCTGCATCTCCTGGCGGAAGGGATCGCTCATCGACGTGCGGGTGAACGGCTCGGCGGCCGATTTGAACTCGCCGACGCGGAGAAAGTCGGCATCGACGGCCAGCATGTCGAGCAGGTTCTTGTAGAAGCTGACCTCCGCCCGGAGGCCCAGCACCATCACCACGCCCGGCTCAGGCATGATGATTTCATCGCAGGCCGAAGCCAGCAGGTAATCCTTGGTGCTGGCGGTGTCAGTGAGGGCGTAGACCTTCTTGCCCTTCTCGCGCAAGTCCTTGATCTCCTGCCGCAGATCGTTGATCTTCCCCCAGCCGACGGCCGGGCCTTTGATCCGCAGCACGACGCCGCTGACGTTCTTGTCGCCGCCGGCCTTCCGCAAGCGCTCGATGGCATCGGAGAGGCTTTCGGTCAATTCACCGAAGAGGCCGGGAACCTGCGGCGTTTCCGGGTAGTCGCCCTTCAGCTCGATGTGGGCGAATGTGAGCTGTTTGGCCTTGGCGTCAGCGGGCTCGCCGTTCTCCGAAGGCGCCGCGGCCGCGCAGAAGGCAGGCAGAGTGGTCAGGACAAACAGAGCAGTCAGCAACCGGCGCATCGCAGTATTCCTCCGGCGAACAAAATCGCGGGTCAAGGTGGTGAGGAGCCGCAGCCGCATCAGCGAACAGCGAAGCAGCCATGGCCACTATCAAGTCTAGAGCGCACCGCCAGAATGCACCAGCACGAGTCATTGCCGCAAAAGGGCACAGAGGACGCAAAAGAGGAGAGAGGCCGGCGGCGAGATTCAGCGGCCGATGCTCCAGAGTCTGACCGACCTGTCGCGACCTGCCGATGCCAGAGTGGTCTCGTCAGGGGAAAACGCCAGCGCCGAAATCGGGGCGGTGTGGCCCTTCAACGTGGTCGGGGATTTCAGTTTGTTGATCCGGGCCACCAGGATCTCGCCCGGCGCGTGAGCCGGCGACGACCCCGCCTTGACCATCGCCAGCCGACTCGCATCCAGCCCAAACACAAGAGAAGCGGATCGGAATTCGGACTCTTCAGCAACGACGTGCGTCATTCTCCCGGTGCGAATATCCCAGCGCTTGATCCCTCCGCGTTTGTCTGCCGAGAACATCGCCTTTCCGTCCGCAGAAAAGAAGAGCTTTATCACGTCGAGTTCCTCGTCGCGGAGAGTGGCCAAGGCGTCTCCGGTGACGCTGTCGCGAATGATGGTCGCTGACGAGCCTCGCTTGATGGCGATCGATTTCCCGTCGGGAGCGACTGCGAGGCCGTTTATCGAAGGCTTTCCATCGCCCTCAAACAACGCGCGGACGTGGCCGGTCGATATGTCCCACAAGCGCACTTGCCGAGTGCGGCCACCGCCCGGCTCCTTGAGCCAGATTTCGACTCCCACCAGCGTGCGACTGTCCGGAAGAAACGTCAAACTGGTGACGGCGCCGCCTCGTTTCCCTTTCAGCGTCTCCGGATCGTCTCCGCTGTTGAGATCCCAAAGTCGGACGTCGCCGATGAACTGCTCCACAATGTCCGACTTCGGAACGGCCCGGACGTCAAACCAGCCTGCGGCGAGCATGCTGCCGTCCGGCGAGAACGACAGCGACCTGACACCGCCCAGCCAGCCGGTCGCGGAGGGCCGTCTGGCACGTTGCAGAACCCGCTTCTGCTTGCCCGTGGCCACATCCCACAGGATGACACTGCCGTCGTTGCACCCGGCGGCCAGCGTCGCGCCGTCGGGACTGAATGCCACTGACATCACCCAGTCCGAATGACCGTCCAGTGTTGCCAGAAGCTGCTTAGAGGGTTCCACCTCGTGAACGAGGACGGGGACGGCGACTTCCAGCGGAGCGACCTTCCCACCCGTCCAATCGGAGAATGAGATAGTCATCGTGGCCATACCCTTCCCGGCATCTTCGGGAACCCACACGGGGCCATGAATCTGGGTCCCTCAGCAGCGGTGCGGCAGACGCAAATGCAGCGTCTTCGGCTGCGTGCCGGGCGTCTTGGGCGGAAAAACAAGCTGTACCGCCGGATGCGTCTCTTCGGGCAATACGCTGTCAACCTCGACGCTGAGATACGCGAACGCATCGCGGCCGAGTCCCGGCGTGCCGACGCCGACATACAATTCCTCGGGCTGGCCGGCAACCAACGTCGGCTGCTCGTCGAGGCGAATCGTCAGCGGTCCGTCGAAGTGGAGGATTGGGGCTTTCTGTGGCGTATCCGCGAGATAACAGTTGGCGAATTGCCGGTACTGGTCATTCACCTTCACGGTCACGGACAGGGCCTGTTCGCCATCGCGCGTCCGCCACGGCTTGACGCTGAGAATCCGGTGCCTGATCTCGCCCTGCGGCTCGAGAATCTCAACCGGCCGGAACTCTTTTTGATCAAGTGCGACCCGCTCACTTTCGGCGGAAAGCTCGAGATCGCTGTTGCGGTCGACGTACAGCGCGTGCTCATCAAGCGCCACCCAGACGCGGGTTTTCGCCCGCGGACCGAAGACCAGCAGGCCGTACTGCGGTTTCGATTCGTAACTTGGCTCTTTGAGGATACGTCGCTCGATCTTTTCGAGGTCGGTCGCCGCGCAAGGAAGCGCTGTTCCGGCGATGGCTCCCGTCAATGCGAGGGCTCGAAGAGTTTTCACGGTCGTTGCTCCTCGCGAAGAAGGCGTTACCCTGGCGAAGATTACCCAATCCGCGCCTGTCCCACCCATGGCTGCAAGACTTCCGGAATGATCACGCTGCCGTCGGCCTGCTGACAGTTTTCGAGGAGGGCGATGAGCGCCCGCGAGACCGCGACGGCGGTGCCGTTCAGGGTGTGGACGAATTCGGTGCCTTTGCGGTCGGGAAACTTGCAGCGGACATTCAGACGGCGGGCCTGATAGTCGGTGCAGTTGGAGGCCGAGGTGACTTCGCCCCATTCGCCGCCGTCACCGCGGCCGGGCATCCAGGCTTCCAGGTCGTACTT
The DNA here is from genome assembly GCA_019347905.1 of Planctomycetota bacterium. Lineage (GTDB taxonomy): Bacteria > Planctomycetota > Planctomycetia > Planctomycetales > Planctomycetaceae > JAHWKJ01. The sequence goes on along the minus strand of JAHWKJ010000420.1, from coordinate 2,684 downwards.
ACGGTACGCAGGGGCGCCGAGGTCGCCGGTGGCGGTGTCGATCACGCGGTACGGAATGCCCAGACCCTGGAAGATGTCTTCCTCGATCCTGAGGATCTCTTCGTGGAAGGCGTTCGAAGCCCCGACGTCGGGCGCGGTGAAGCCGAACATCTCCACCTTCGTAAACTGGTGCACCCGGTAAATGCCCCGCGTCGCCCGCCCGTGAGCGCCGGCCTCCGTGCGGAAGCAGTGCGACAGGCCGGCCATCTTCAGCGGCAGGTCCTCGACGCGCAGCACCTGATCCTTGAGCGAACCGCCCAGCGTGATTTCGGCGGTCGCGACGAGGCTCAGATCGCTGTTCTCGATGGAATAGATCTGGGCTTCGTCACCGCGCGGCTGGAAGCCAATACCCTCCAGCACCTCGTCGCGGGCGAGGTCGGGCGTCACATAGAGCGTAAAGCCCTCGCGGCGGAGCTTCTGGAGCGCGTATTGCACGAGGGCCGTCTCCAGCAGCACGGCCTCGTTTTTCAAAAAATAGAAGCCATGGCCGGCTACGCGGGCACCGGCCTCGAAGTCGATCAGGTCGTGCCTTTCGGCCAGCGCGACGTGGTCGAGCGGCTGAAACTCGAACCGCTTCGGCTCGCCCCATGTGCGGATGGTGACGCTGTCAGCTTCTGTGCCGACGGGGGCGTCGGGGTGCGTCATATTGGGGACGCGCACCTGCTCCAGCCGCAGTTCGGCCTCGACTTCGGCCAGCGCCGTCTCGTTCGCCGCCACCTTCTCGCGCAGCTCGCGGCCGCGGGCGATGAGCGTCTGCTTCTGGTCGGCGGGCGCCTTGGGGATCTGCGACGAGGTTTCCTTCTGCTCGTGCCGCAGCGCATCACCTTCCGTAATGAGCTTCCCGCGCAATTCGCGCAGCTCGACGATGCGCTCGACGTCGACGCTCAAGCCCCGGTGACGGGCGTTCTCAGCGACGGCGGTTGGGTTGTCGCAGATGAATTGCAGGTCGAGCATGCGATGGTGGATGGTGCGTGGCGGAAGGCAGTCCGGAGTACGGAGTGCAAAGTACGAGGTGCGAAGTACAAAGGACGATGTATGGAGTTTACAGTGTTTACAGTCAGGAGTACCGAGCACCGAGCACACGACACCGGTGCTCAGATGCGTTCGCCGGATCCTCTATCCTCTATCATCCATCCTCAGCCGCGATCCTCAATCCCAGCCGCCGCCGCCAGCTCCGCCCACAACCGGGCACTGGCGTGCGTGCCGCGGTGGAAATCTTCCAGCGTAAAGTGCTCGTTGGGGCTGTGCAGGTTGTCGGTGTCGCGGCCCCAGCCCACGAGGAGTGTATCCAGCCCCAGCACCTCCCGGAAGGTTGCCACCACTGGGATCGAGCCGCCCTCGCGGATCAAAACTGGCTTGGTTCCAAACGCCGCCTCGATGGCGCGGCTCGCAGCGGCCATCCACGGGCTGTCCGGATCGAAGACCAGCGCGCGGCCGCCCGGACGCGTCTTGAACTCCAGCTCCAGACCCGGCCGGCAGTTCGTCCGCAGAAAGTCGCACAAGGCCTGCGTCAGCTTCACGGGATCCTGGTTCGGCACCATCCGGCAGCTCAGCTTGGCGGAGGCCCGCGCCGGCACGATCGTCTTCGGACCTTCCCCCAGGTAGCCGCTCTTCAGGCCGTTGACGTCGCACGTGGGCCTGGTCCAGCGGCGTTCGAGCGTCGTGTAACCCTCTTCGCCCCACGCGGCGGAAACGCCCAAACCTTGCAGGTAAGACGCCTCATCGAACGGCAGGTTCGCCAGCCGCTCGCGTTCGGCGTCGGAGAGCGGCAGCACCTCATCATAAAAGCCCGGAATGCGGACGCGGCCCTGCTCATCGTGCAATGCGGCGATCATGGCGGCCAGCGCATTCGCGGGATTGGCCACCGAGCCGCCGAACATGCCGCTGTGAAGATCCTGCGCCGGCCCACTGACGATCACTTCGACGAACAGGTTGCCGCGCAGCCCATACGTGATCGCCGGCATGCCGGGGCCGAACTGGCTGGTGTCGCTGATGACCGCAATATCGGCCCGCAGCCGGTCGCGGCGCTCGCTGAGAAAACGGTCGAGGTTGGAGCTGGAGACCTCCTCTTCTCCCTCGATGACGAACTTCACGTTGACCGGCAGTCGCCCCGCCGCTTTGAGCCAGGCCTCGACCGATTTTACGTGCGTGAACATCTGCCCTTTGTCGTCGGTGGCCCCGCGGGCGTAGAGGCGGCGGTCGCGGATCGTGGGCTCGAAGGGCGGCGAGACCCATTCGTCGAGCGGATCGGGCGGCTGCACGTCGTAGTGCCCGTAGACGAGGGCCGTAGGCGCATCGTCGCCCGCACCGAGCCATTCGCCGTACACGATTGGATGCCCCGCCGTCTCGACAATCTCGGCACTCAGCCCGGCAGCCGCCAGCCGCTCGCGCACAAAGCCGGCCGCCCGCCGGCAGTCGCCGCGAAACGCCGGATCGCCGCTGACGCTGGGTATTCGCAACAGGTCCTTCAGCTCCTCGACGAAGCGGTCGGCGTGTTGCGTGAGGTATCGTTCGACGTCGGCGATCATCACTGTAGACTCCGAATGGCCCCGCCTGTTCCGCACGTATCCCGAATGGTAAACGGCAGGTAATGCCGCGACGAGCCACGGATTCCACCTGTTTCGCGTGGTGCGCGTCCGCTATCA
>JAHWKJ010000419.1 GCA_019347905.1 Planctomycetota bacterium | reverse complement strand
AGGGGCGCACCTGCGTGTGCGCCCATTCCCGCAGAATCCACAAAAGGGGCGGAGGGAATTTTTTTGTTTTACCGGGCCTGGTAAGTGCCCCTATAAATGTTCCCGCAAAAATTCCACCACAATCTCAGCGGCAGGTTCCAGCCAGGGATCAAATAACCAAAACGTATGAGGTGTGTTCGGCAAAGTCTCCACGCGGTAGGGAATATTGTGCTGCTGCAATTTTTCGATCATTTCATCCCGCCCGACATGGAAGCGTTCCCGCGCGCTGTTGAGGAACAGTATGGGTGGGGTGTTTTCGCTGACGTAGTAAATCGGTGAAGCGTCATGCCAAAGCTCGGTTTTTTCCGCGTAGCGCCCCCCGAACCAGGAACCGGCCGAGGAAGGATTTTTGCGGGGATCGTCTTCGTGTTTGCGTGCTTCCGGTGAGGTAAAATCCGATAGCCCGTCAATATTGAGTATGAGCTGAACAGTGCTCGAAATCTTGCTGCTGGTTACTTGAGGGTCGAATCTGGCCATGCCGTTGGTCACGCCAACCAGACTCGCAATCTGACCGCCGGCGGAGGTTCCACCCACGGCTATTTTCGCCGGATCGACGCGATAGGCGCCGGCGTTGGCGCGCAACCCTTCGCCGTCGGAGGCCGTGGCTGAGATCTGCCACGGCGCCGGGTACGTCGCCAGCACCAGCCGCGAGTACACCTGGCCGGCTGCGTCGTGCAGTGCGCCCACGGGAGCCAGCGACTGCTCGACATAGAACGACCACTCGGGCGGTTCGTCCTCCAGCCAGCCGTAGCGGCCTTCCGGAGCGGCGATCTCGTCGCGGTCGTCATCCTCCGTGGCTGTTCGCGACGGCAGCGAGGTCAACTGCCGCCGCGCCAGCTTGAGCAGCAAGAGATCGTCCCACACGCCCTGCGACCGGCGTGCGTCGGTCGCGAACTGCGGATGCGGGCATGCCACCGGCAGGCCGTCGGCACCCATGCGTGCGTGGCGGCGGTAGTTGTAATCGTCGGCCACGTCCGACATGTCGAACGACAGCACCATCACGTCCGGCTGCAAGGCCAGCAACCTGTGCCGCACGTCCAGATACGACAACAGCGGACAGTATCCAGGCACGCCGGCATTCAGCACCTCGACGCGGAAGCGGGTGTGCTCCTGCAGAAGCTCTTGGAGCCGCTCGCAGAATGTGTCTTCCTCCGCAATGCCCGGCGCGAGGACGGATTCATCGCCCAGGCAGACGATGCGGTACACATCGGCCGGCTTGGGGACCTGCGGCTCCTCGCCGCGCAGGCCAAAGCTGTTGGTCCGCAGGATCACGGTGCCGCCACTGTCCGGATGTCTCACAGTTCGCCACTGCAGCGGCTTCACACGATGATGCGTGCGGCGGCACTCGACCAGTAGCGCGTGCGTGTCGTCAGCTTGCGTATCGTGCTGGCGCCAGGAATCGCGCACTCTCAGACCGACTTCCAGCGCGCACAGTATCCCTACGAGCGCCACCAGGGCGCACAGGAGATGTTTGAGCCAGCGCAGCCGCGGCCGGATCATTCATACGGGCAAGCCAGGGCCGGAACGGTCCAGTTCAATGGGCGGGGATTCTAGACCCGCTGCACACATGGGAACAATACGAGTTATCCGGGTGACAGTCCGACGGGATTTGACGCAACGGCGCTAAGGCGCAGAGGCTCGCAAAGGTCCGGGGCAAGGCTTCGGAAGCCCACGGGCCCGAACCCGTGGGCTTGGAACGACCCGCATAGCCGGAACATTCGGCCGTGCGCGCGTGACGGTTAATTCCGGCGCTTCCGCCGCAGGTCCCCTGCGAAATGTGAATTTGCGGCGAACCGCCCGGGTTTGGTGGCGAGGATGGCGCGGCGGCCTCCGATGCAGGTGATGAAAGAACCTGTCTCGGACGCCCAGACGATGCGCTTGCGATCGCCGGAAGTTCGCAGTGGCCCGCTTCAGCGGGTCGCGGTGCGCGAGAAGATCTCCCCGCGCGGAGCCCGCCTGAAGGCGGTCACTACGAACGGGGGACGCCTGAGGGCGTCGGTAGTGAACGGACGGCTGGCTGCGGCCGTCGCGCTGCTCCTGGGCCTCGCGTTCGCGTGGCAGGGTTACCGCCGCACTCCGGCCGATCCAACGGCGCCATTGCACCTCGTCGCGGCCGAACGATGCCAGCCCTCGCCGCGCCCGACATTGCGAATCGCGACGTTCAACATTCGCGGGGGACGCGGCCGCGATGAGCGTCACGACCTCGCGCGAACAGCCGCCTCACTGCACGGCGCCGATCTTGTGGCGCTCCAGGAAGTGCACGGCCCGGCATTGTTCTCTTCGACGAACCAGGCCGATGACCTCGGACGTCGCCTGGGAATGGCATCGGTCTTCGTGCCGACCGAACGCCGCTGGTGGCGGGACAGCTTCGGCAACGGCCTGTTGACGCGCATTCCCGTATCGAGTCTACAGCGCATCCCGCTGGTGGGCACGCAGGACCGCCGCTACCGCACCGCCCTGCTGACACGCGTGCCGTGGCAGGGGACGACGGTGCAGTTCGTGATGGTGCACGGCGACGATCGGCAGGACCACGAACGGCAGTTGCAGGCGTTGTGCGACTTGTTTGTCGGACTCGAACAGCCGGCCGTGCTGATGGGCGACCTCAACACGTTCCGCGGCGAACCGCTGCTGGAAGACCTCCTGCGGCGGTCCGATGTGACGGCCGTCGTCGACGAACACTGGCCGGACCGCAAGCCGCTCCGCCGCGTCGACTGGATCATCGCCCGCGGCCTCGTGGCCCTTCATCGCGAGTGTCGCGACCTGGGTGCTTCGGATCATCCGGTGCTCTACGCGGAACTGGCGCTGCCTGAGCATTGCGTCGAGAGTCGAGTGTCGAGGGTCGAGAGCCAGCAGTAGATGCGCCGGATGTTTCTTCTGGCAGCTGCGATAGGACATGTTGCAATTGCTGCCGCGCGACGGCAGGATAGCACTTTTTGCGTCGACTTGCAGTCGCACTCCCCCACCACTGATGATGTCCGAAAGTTCGACGCCAGTCTTCACGGACGACAAGTGCCATGCAAACGACTGCCCCAATTGAGCGGCTGGTCAATCTGCTCGATCCCGCCGGCAACATCCTGCTCAACATGTCGCTGGAAGAGGCCACCCGGCGAGTCGGTTCCGGAGACCCGGAACTGGTCCGGGCCATCGACGGACAATTCGCCCTCGTGCACAAGCGCGGGACAGTCATCCGCATGGCCCGCTCCATCGGCCGTCCGATGCGGTACTTTCTCGCCAAGCGGGCCGAAGGTCCCTGTCTGGTGGTCGCCGAGCGGATCGATGAGATTCACCGGTTTCTGCGGATGGAAGGACTCGATGGGCAGTTCCACCCGTCGTACACGCGCATGGTCCCGGCGCATCACATCCTGGAACTGGCCCTGATTGGCTGCCCCGACCCGAGTCCAACGCTCACCCGCTACTTCGCGCCGGTGCGCAACAGCCTGCGCGCCGATCCGGATGAGATCGGCCGCGCCTATGTTGGGGCATTGGCCGACGAGATCGCCCGCTGGCTCGGCCGCATTGACCCGCGCGAGCCAATCGGGGTTCTGTTCTCCGGCGGCATCGACAGCGGGGCCGTATTCCTGCTGCTCTATCATCTGCTGCTTTCCCGGGGGCAGTCGCCGGCCCGGTTGAAAGCCTTCACGCTGACGGTGGACACCGGCGGTCCGGATCTCGAACAGGCCGAACGTTTCCTTGCGGAACTCGACCTCGGACTCTTCCTGGAGCCGGTGGAAGTCCGACGCGAGGAACTGGATTACCGCGAGGCCGTGCGCGTGATCGAGGACTACAAGCCGCTGGACGTGCAGTCTGCGACCGTGGGGCTCGCCCTGTGCCGTGGAATCCGCGCGCGGTATCCGGAATGGAAGTACCTGGTGGACGGCGACGGCGGAGACGAGAACCTGAAAGACTACCCGATCGAGGATGACGCCGAACTGACGATTCGCAGCGTGCTGAACAACCCCTTGTTGTATCACGAGGGCTGGGGCGTCAATGCGGTCAAGCATTCATTGACGTACTCCGGCGGTCAGAGCCGCGGACACGTCCGCACATACGCCCCGGCGCGGCTGCTCGGCTTCGAAGGCTTCAGCCCCTACGCACTTCCGAACGTCATCGACGTGGCGGAGAGCATCCCGTTTGTCGAACTGACGGAATGGAATCACCATCGGCTCTATGCGTTGAAGGGCGAAGTCGTGCGCCGCGGAGTGGAGGCCGTCACGGGTATCAATATGCCGATCTTCGAGAAGCGGCGTTTCCAGCGGGGGGCGGTGAGCGATGGTTCGTTCACGGCCTTGTTCCCGAGCGGGGAAGCGGCCTACCGCCAGGCCTTTGCGGCGCTTTATGAATAGCGCTCCGACGCATTTCAGCGGCCGGGACATTGTCGCGGCGCGGCCCGGCAGGAACCCAGTCGATCCCGAGCGCCCGTACGCCTGTCTGGTCGAACCAGAGCGGTCGGCGTCCGGTCAGGTGGTGGACGTGGCGACGGTGTTTCTAACGAACCGGGAATGCCCCTTCCGCTGTCTGATGTGCGATCTATGGACGAATACGACCATCGATTCCGTCCCCGCGGGAGCGATCCCGCGGCAGATCGACTTCGCACTGGAGCGTCTGCCGCGGGCGCAGCAGATCAAGCTGTACAACAGCGGCAACTTCTTCGATGCGAAGGCCATCCCCCGGTCGGACCATCCGGCGATCATCGATCGGGTCCGGTCGTTCGAGACCGTGATCGTCGAGAACCACCCGCGGCTGTGCTCCGATGCCTGCGGCCGCTTTCGGGACCGGCTGGGGACGACGCTGGAAATTGCGCTCGGCCTGGAGACGGTCCATCCTCAAGTGCTGCCGGCGCTCAACAAGCAGATGACGCTGGATGACTTTGCGCGCGCGGTCAGTCTGCTGTTGAGACACGACGTCTCGGTGAGAGCCTTCATCCTGCTCAGGCCGCCGTTCCTGACGGAAGCTGAAGGAGTCGCCTGGGCGCTCCGGTCGATTGAGTACGCCTTCTCGCTGGGCGTGGCCTGTTGCTCGGTGATTCCCACTCGGGCGGGAAACGGGCTGATGGAGCGATTGCAGGCAGGAGGGCAATTCTCGCCGCCGACGCTGGCTTCGATGGAGCAGGTGCTGGAAGCCGGCATCCGCCTGGAGCGGGGCCGCGTCTTCATGGACCTGTGGGACATCGAACGCTTCTTCCCGTGCGCGCGGTGCGGACCCTTGAGGCGTGAACGCCTCCGGCAGATGAACCTGACGCAGCATGTCCCGGCGCCAGTGTCCTGCGACTGCGGGAGCGCGGACTGATCCTGGCGGTCTGGCGGCGTTGCTGCTCGACCGGATCGCCTGCGACCGGCGGTTTGCGCTCCAATCCGTGCGGAGCGGGCATTGGACGTGCCGGGGCAGCCGGGGCCGTAGCAGGACTACTGTTCTTCCGGCGAATCCAGCCCGTGCCTTCGCAGCTTTTCTCGGAGTGTCTGGCGATGAATGCCGAGCAGTCGGGCTGCTTCTCTGCGATTTCCGCCCGACCTTTGCAAGGCCTCCGTCAGCAGCACCGGCTCCACTTCCGCCAGCAGGCTCTCGTAGAGCCCCTGAACCTCTCCTCGTGAGCCCGCTTGCTGCAGCTTCTCCAGCAGCCACTGCTGAACGGCATCCGGCAAACGAGCGTATTCCAGCGTGAGCCGCTGCAAAAT
>JAHWKJ010000418.1 GCA_019347905.1 Planctomycetota bacterium | reverse complement strand
AGTCCGGTCTCGCTTTCGCGGTACTGCTTGGCCAGCTCGCGCACGATTTCGCGCGGCAGCTTGTCGGCGTTGTACGAGACGAGCGCCGGCAGGTTATCGGCCAGACGGCCCTCGTCGTAGAACCGGCCGAGATCGTACAGCGCCTTCTGGTGGGCAACGGCCAGTTCGCTCGTGCGCCGCAGTGTCGGGCCGATCTGCCGGCTGCCTACGAGGCGGGCCTGGTGCCGGTCGGCGTCGAATTCCTGCTCGCGCGACATGAAGAAGCTGATCAGGTGCCCGAGCTGCATCAGGCACCACATCACCCGCCGCGCCAGCCAGACGAAGCCCCTCGCCAGGTAGAAGAACACGGCGATCCGCAAATCGCCGATGCGCCTGGAAGCCTGCTCCAGCCACCAGTCCCAGCGGTCGCGCTCGTAGACGACGCGGGCGAACCAGTAGTTCACCACCCGCACCACGTAGCCCATCCGCATCGCGCCGCTCTGGGCGAAGTGGCCGAACTCGTGCGCGAGGATGCCGGAAAACTGCCGCAGGCTGCAGCCGGCCACGAGCGGCAGGCCCACGATCAGCGTCAGGTCGCGCGTGAACAGGCTCAAGAGGCCGCGGCGAAACCCCGCCGCCGCATTCACCTGGCAATCGACGCGGATCGACCGCGGCGCGGGCGCACCGACCGCATCGCACAGGTGTTCGACATATTCGTACAGGAACGGCTCGGCGTCGCGCCGCAGCCGCTGCGGTTTCTGGTGAAACGCCGCCCGCACGAACAGCGGCTTGATGAGAAACAGCGCCATCACCGGTCCGAAGACGATGGGCAAGACGTACAGGCACATCATCCAGAAACTGCGGCTGCCTTCCAGCAGCGTGTGGTGATGCGTGGCGTGCCACCACACGCCCCACGTACACAACGCGATGATCCCGGCGTACGCCACCGGCAGGACGAGCATGGCCAGCGCGACAAAGAACAGGCCGACCTTGTACAGCGGCGTGGTCCGCACGGGCTCGATTTCGGCGTCGATGGCGCGCAGCACCTTCTCGCGAACATCCGCGGGAATCGCCTTGCGTGCTCGCCGTCGCGGGGCCATGAGAACGCGCGTCGTCCAGGAGTACGTGTGAATCGCCGCCAAGCCCACGGGTTCGGGCCCGTGGGCTTTGAGTTCTGATTCTGACTTCAGTCGCTCGCAGGGGCCAGCGATCGGCGGTCGTCAGGCGACTTTGTGGTGGCGGAGGGGGCGCAGGTCTATCATGGTGCGGACGTATCGCGAACCGGGGGCAATTTCTCGATGACGACGACGGCGGAAGAGCTGAGGCTCGTGGAGTCGCGCGACCGCACCGCCAACTGGCAGCGCTGGGGGCCGTACCTGGCGGAACGCCAGTGGGGCACCGTGCGCGAGGACTATTCCGAAGACGGCGAGTGCTGGGAGTATTTTCCCCACGAGCATGCCCGCAGCCGCGCCTATCGCTGGGGTGAGGATGGCCTGCTGGGACTATGCGACCGGCAGTGCCGGTTGTGCTTCGCCGTGGCGCTGTGGAACGGCCACGATGCCGTGCTCAAGGAGCGACTGTTCGGCCTGACGGGACCGCAGGGCAATCACGGCGAAGACGTCAAGGAGTGCTACTTCTACCTCGACTCCACGCCCACGCACTCGTACCTGCGGGCGCTCTACAAGTACCCGCAGGTCCCGTTTCCCTACGAGCGGCTGATTCAGGAGAACCGCCGCCGCGGCAGGCACGAGCCGGAATTCGAGCTGGCGGACACCGGCATCTTCGACGGCAACCTCTACTTCGATGTGTTCGTCGAATATGCGAAAGCCTCGCCCGACGACATCCTGATCCGCCTCACGTTGGCGAACCGCGGCCCGCATTCGGCAGTGCTGCACGTGCTGCCGACATTGTGGTTTCGCAATACGTGGTCGTGGGGCTGCACCCACGAGGGCTGCGAAGTCAAGCCGCGCATGCACGTGGACACCGTTCCTGTCTCTCCCTCAGCAAGGGGGGGAACATCCGCTTCTCCCCCCCTTACCAAGGGGTGGCAGGGGGGGGTGGCGGTGATCGCGCGGCATCCGTCGCTGGGCGCCTACCGCTTCTGTGCCGAGACGGGTCCGCACAGCCCGCCGACGCTGTTATTCACAGAAAACGAAACGAACATCCAGCGGCTGTATGGCTCGCCGAACGAGACGCCGTTCGTGAAGGATGCGTTTCACGACTACGTCATCGGCGGCCAGGCAGACGCCGTGAACCCCCAGCAGGCCGGCACCAAGGCGGCCGCCCATTACGTCCTCGAGGTGCCGGCCGGCGGCGAAGCGTGCCTCCGCCTGCGACTGGCGCCCCTCGACGAGTTTCCTCCCGAACCTTTTGGCGTCGGCTTCGAGCACATCTTCGAGAGGCGCCGCCGCGAGGCAGACGATTTCTACGCGGCACGGCTGCCTTACCTGCAATCGCTGTCGGACGAGGAACGGCTCGTCGCGCGGCAGGCGTACGCCGGATTGTTATGGACCAAGCAGTTCTATCACTACGTGGTGCCGGACTGGCTCGAGGGCGATCCCGAGCAGCCGCCGCCGCCCGCCGCCAGAAAGCACCGCGCCCGCAACCGCGACTGGCCGCACTTGTTCAACCGCGACATCCTCTCGATGCCGGACAAGTGGGAGTACCCGTGGTACGCCGCCTGGGATCTGGCGTTCCACATGGTGGCCTTCGCACGAGTCGACGCCGAGTTCGCCAAGGCACAGCTCGACCTCCTCTTGCGCGAGTGGTACATGCACCCCAACGGGCAGATTCCCGCTTACGAGTGGCAGTTTTCGGACGTGAACCCGCCCGTGCACGCCTGGGCCTGCTGGCGGGTGTATAAGATTACCGGACCCCGCGGGCACCGTGACCGGCAGTTTCTGGTGCGAGTCTTCACCAAGCTGCTGGTCAACTTCACATGGTGGGTGAACCGCAAGGACATCGACGGCAAGCACCTGTTCGCGGGCGGCTTCCTGGGTCTCGATAACATCGGCGTCTTCGACCGCTCCAAGCCCCTGCCCACTGGCGGACACCTGGAACAGGCCGACGGCACCGCCTGGATGGCCTTCTACTGTGGCGTCATGCTGGCCATGTCCCTGGAACTCGCCGAGCACGACCCCGCCTACGAAGACATCGCCTCGAAGTTCTTCGAGCACTTCGTGCACATTGTCGATGCCATGAACTGCCTCGGCGGCACCGGATTGTGGGACGAAGGTGACGGATTCTTCTACGACCAGTTGCACATCGACGGCCGCACCACCCGCCTCGCTATCCGCTCGGTCGTCGGCCTGATCCCGCTGTTTGCCGTCGAGGTCCTCGACGACGAGCGACTGCACCGCCTGCCGGGCTTCCGCAAACGTATGGAGTGGTTCCTCAGGTACCGCGGCGACCTCGCCCGGCACATCTCCTATCTCGAAAGCTCGCAGAGCGGCGGCAATCACCGGCGGCGGCTATTGGCGGTGCCTTCGCGCGAGCGGCTGGTGCGCGTGCTGCCATACCTGCTCGACGAGGATGAGTTTCTCTCGGACTACGGCGTGCGAGCCATGTCGCGCGTGCACCGCGAAAAGCCCTATGTCTTCCACGCCGGCGGCGAAGAGCACCGCGTGGAATACGTGCCGGGGGAATCGAACACGGGCCTGTTCGGCGGGAACTCCAACTGGCGCGGGCCGATCTGGTTTCCCGTGAATTACCTCTTGATCGAGGCGCTGCGGCGCTACCACTATTTCTATCGCGAGGACCTGAAGGTCGAATGCCCGACGGGCAGCGGTCGACTGATGAACCTCGCAGAGGTCGCCGACGAGATCAGCCGGCGGCTGGTGCGGCTGTTCGTGCCCGATTCAGCCGGCCGCCGCCCATGCCACGGCGACGAGAGCCGCTACGCGCACGATCCGCACTGGCGCGAACTGGTGCTGTTCTACGAATACTTCCACGGCGATACCGGGCGCGGCGTGGGGGCCAGCCATCAGACCGGCTGGACGGCGCTGGTGACGGAGATCTTGCGGAGCCTCGTCACGCGGTGATGATGTCGCCCACCGTCTTGCCGCTGGGGATCATCGGCAGGACGTGCTCCTGGTATGGGCAGACAATATCGAGGAAGTATGGGCCCTCGTGAGCGATCATCTCGGCGATGGCCGCGGGCAGATCCGGCTTGTGGCGGACCTGCCGGGCGGCGATGCCGAAGCCCTGCGCGATGCCCACGAAGTCGGGATACGTCTGCTCGCGGACGGCACCGCCGCCGAGTCCCGCGGCTTCGGGGTCGTCGATCGGCCCCAGATATGTGTGCGCCCGCCGCCCCTGCATGAACCGGTCTTCCCACTGCACGACCATGCCCAAGTGCTGGTTGTTGAGGAGCAGCACCTTGACGGGCAGCTTCTCGCAGTAGAGCGTGGCCAACTCCTGGATGTTCATCAGCATCGAGCCGTCGCCGTCGATGTCGACCACCAGCGAGTCGGGCCATGCGGCCTGCACGCCCATGGCGGCGGGCAGGCCGAAGCCCATCGTGCCCAGGCCGCTCGAAGACAGCCAGCGGCGGGGGCTGCGGAAACGATAATGCTGCGCCGCCCACATCTGGTGCTGTCCCACGCCCACCGTAATGAACGTGTCGCGGTCCTTTGTCTGCCGCCAGAGTTCCTGGATCGCGTACTGCGGGAGGATCAACCGGTCGTGGTCGCGGAACGTCAGCGGAAAGCGCTCCTTCCATTCGGCGATGCGGGCGTGCCATTCGGAGAGGTCGGGCACGTCCGCAGTCGTCAGTGCGTCGTTCAGCGCCCGGAGCACCGGCTTGAGGTTCGACACGATCGGTATGTGGGCCTCTTTGTTTTTGTGGATTTCCGAGGGATCGATATCGACGTGTACGATCTTGCCGTGCCGGGCGAACTCCTCGAGCTTGCCCGTCACGCGGTCGTCGAACCGCACGCCGAACGCCAGCAAGAGGTCCGCCTCGTTGACGGCGTAGTTCGCATACACGGTGCCGTGCATGCCCAGCATGTGCAGCGACTGTGGGTGATCGCCCGGAAAGGCACCCAGGCCCATCACCGTCATGGCCACGGGGATGCCGGTGCGGAGCGCAAACTCGCGCAGCTCGTCCGCAGCCTCGCCGTTGATGCAGCCGCCGCCGACGTACAGCACCGGCCGTTTCGCCCGTCGCACGGCAGCGATGACTTGACGGATCTGCTCCGGCGCCGCCTCGCGGACCTCGGGATGGTAGCCAGGCAAGTTCATCGGCGGATCGAAGTCCGGCGGCTCATCCTGCACCGCAAGCTGCACGTCCTTGGGAAAATCGATCAGCACCGGCCCCGGCCGCCCCGTCGCCGCGACGTAAAAGGCTTCCTTCACCACCCGCGGCACGTCGGCCAGCCGAGTGATCAGGTAGTGGTGCTTGGTGATGGCGCGGCAGACCTCGACGGTGGGCGTCTCCTGAAAGGCGTCGGTGCCGATGACCGCCTGCGGGACCTGGCCGGTGATCGCCACGAGGGGCACACTGTCCATCTTGGCGTCGGCCAGCGCGGTCACGAGGTTGGTCGCCCCCGGCCCGCTCGTCGCCATGCACACGCCGACTTTGCCCGTCGTGCGGGAAACGCCCTGAGCCGCAAACCCGCCGCCCTGCTCGTGCCGCGGCAGGATCGTGCGAATGCGGTCCTTGTACTTGAGCAGCGACTGGTGCAGCGGCATGCTCGCGCCGCCGGGATACGCGAAGACCAGCTCGACGCCCTGATG
>JAHWKJ010000417.1 GCA_019347905.1 Planctomycetota bacterium | reverse complement strand
ACAAGACGCACCGACAGCGACCGATGATGCGTACGCCGTCAACGAAGACACCACATTGAATGTCGCCGCGGCGGGCGTCCTGGCCAACGATAGCGACGCGGACGGCGATTCTCTTTCGGCGATTCTGGTGAGCGGACCGGCGAACGGCGCACTGGTTTTGAACGCGGACGGCTCTTTCAACTACACACCCGACCCCGACTTCAACGGCATCGATTCCTTCACTTATAAAGCCAACGACGGCGCGACGGACAGCAACGTGGCGACGGTGACACTCACCGTCACTCCGGTGCAGGACGCGCCAACGGCGGCCGACGACGCGTACGCCGTCAACGAGGATGCGACTCTGAACATCGCCGCTGCGGGAGTCCTCGCCAATGACGGCGACGTGGATGGCGATCCGCTCTCGGCGGTTCTGGTGAGCGGTCCCGCCAGCGGCGCTCTCGTCCTGAATGCCGACGGCTCCTTCACGTATACGCCGAACGCTGATTTCAACGGCATCGATTCCTTTTCCTACAAGGCCCACGACGGAACAGCCGCAGGCAATGCGGCGACGGTAACGATTACAGTCAACCCGGTTCAGGATGCGCCGACGGCGCTGAATGACGCCTACGCCGTCGTGCAGGACCAGTCGCTGAACGTCGCGGCGGCGGGCGTGCTGGCCAACGACGGCGACGCCGATGGCGATCCACTTGCGGCCGCGCTGGTCAGCGGTCCCGCGAACGGCGCGGTGGTCCTCAATCCCGACGGCTCGTTCACGTACACGCCTGCCGCGGGATTCTCCGGCGGCGATACGTTCGCCTATCTGGCCAACGATGGCACGGCGGACAGCAACGTGGCCACCGTGACTCTCACAATCAGTCCGCTGCCACCGGTGCCGGTAACACCGGTCGCCGAAGCGGCCGACGAATCATTCCTCGCATCCGTGCCGGCGCCGATCGCGGAGCCTTCGTCCGCACAGATCCTGCCCGCAGCGGATGCTCCACCGGAGCCTGTCGGGCCATTCATTGTCAGCAGTTCCAGCGACGGTCCACGCGCCATCGCCGAGACGTCGGAGCAGGAGGTCCCGCTCGCGAGCGCAACAGCGACTGACTCGGCCGGAGCCACGCGCATGCGGGTCCAGATCATTCAGCTCGCGGGTAATGACGCCGTAGCCGCCGAGCAAGACCAGAACGTCGCCCCGCCGTTCGTCGGCATCGGGCCCGCAAGCGACGCCGAAGTGCCGTTACAGGATGCGCCCGACATCCGCGGCGCGGTTCCGGCGGACGCGCCAGCCAAAGCCGCCCCGCCCGCAGCGTCCGACAGGACCTCGACGAATGAGGCGCTCGTCCAGCTCGCACAGCAGCAACCGCTGTGGATCGATCTCGACTTTCTGAACGAGCGCTTCGACAGCGTGTCCGACGTGCCTGGCTACGTGGTCGGCACCATGCTCGCTTCGACCAGTGGTCTGACGGTGGGCTACGTCCTCTGGACGATCCGCGGTGGCCTGCTGGCGAGCAGCATTCTCGCGCAGATGCCGGCGTGGCGGCTGGTCGACCCGCTGGTCGTGCTCAATTATCTCGACGAATCGCCGCCGCCAGAACCCGACGACGCGGACGAAGAGTCGCTCGAAACCATCATTGTCAGCGCGACGGACCAATAAGGTTCCGCAGTCGGCCGCCCGTCCAATGAAGGTCGACCGCCCGAGTGATCACCCTCAACCCTCAACCCTCAACCCAGCAATGTTCCGCCTCTCCGCAAGAACACGGATCACGCTGGGGCTGGTGGGCCTGGTGGTCAGCATCCTGCTGCTGGCGATGCTGCTGGGCATCGTTCCCGACCGCACCGCCGCACGTTGCGAAGGCCGCGCGCAGCTCTGCGAAGCCGTTGCTCTCGCGAGTTCCGCGATGATCAGCCGGCGCGATCTCCCGCAGCTCGAGGCGACGCTGAAGGGGCTGGTGCGCCGCAACGAGGAGCTGCACTCCGCCGGCGTGCGCAGGGCCGACGGGAGGCTGCTGGCTTCGATCAACGACCACGCGGCGGAGTGGGGAGATGCATCGGCCGTTCGCTCGACGGAGACGCACGTGCGCGTGCCGCTGTACGAAGGCCGCAGCCGCTGGGGAACGGTCGAGCTGCGCTTTTCGCCCCTGACGGCGAAGGGTCTGGCCCGGTTGTGGACCAGTCCGCAGCTCAGGCTCCTGGTGTTTCTCGGCGTGGGCAGCTTCCTCTTGTTTACCGTGTACCTGTACCGGATGCTCCAGCATCTCGACCCGTCGCAGGCGGTGCCGCACCGCGTTCGCAGCGCGCTCGATACGCTGGCGGAAGGCTTGCTCGTGCTGGACCGCGACGGCCGCATCGTGCTGGCGAATCAGGCGTTCGCGCAGGTGCTGGGCAAATCGCCGCACGAGCTTCTGGGACGGACGGCGGACCAGCTCCCCTGGCACAGACCTGACGAACAGGAGGCAGTCGTCTACCCGTGGCGGATTGCTCTCGATACCGAGCGGCCGCAGGCGAACGTGCCGATGCAGCTCACCGACTGTGCAGAGGGCGTCCGCACATTCAACGTCAACTGCTCGCCCGTGCTGGGGCACGACGGCTCGTACCGCGGCGTGCTGGCCAGCTTCGACGACGTGACGGAGCTCCAGTCGCAGAAGGTCGCCCTGGCCCGGTCCAAGGACGCGGCCGAGAGCGCGAACCGCGCCAAGAGCGACTTCCTCGCCAACATGAGCCACGAAATCCGCACGCCCATGAATGCCATTCTCGGCTTCACCGACGTGCTCCGCCGCGGCTTCGCCGAGGATGCCGACCAGCAGCGGCAATACCTCGACACGATCCACACCAGCGGGCGGCATCTGCTGGCGCTCATCAACGACATCCTCGATCTCTCGAAGGTCGAGGCCGGTCATCTGCAGATCGAGCTTCAGCCCTGTTCGCCCTTCGAGATCGCTTCCGAGGTCGTGTCGGTGCTGAGCGAACGGGCTCGGCAGAAGGGGCTGATGCTGGAACTCGCACCCGACGGACTCCTGCCGGAAAGGATCGACAGCGACTCCACGCGGCTGCGACAGATCCTCACGAACCTCGTGGGAAATGCGATCAAGTTCACCGAGAGCGGCGGCGTGCGGGTCGCCCTCAGTCTCGACCGATCGGGACAAGAGCCGGAGTTGGTCGTCGAAGTGACCGACACGGGCATCGGCATCTCGGAGGAGGCGATTGCGAAGATCTTCGATCCGTTCGTGCAGGCCGACAGCTCGGTCAATCGCCGTTTCGGCGGGACCGGGCTGGGACTGTCCATCAGTCGCCGCTTCGCCGAGGCGTTGGGCGGCGAGTTGACTGCATCGAGCCGTCCCGGGGCCGGCAGCACGTTCCGGTTGGCGCTTCCGGCCGGCAGTCTGGAGGCCGTGCGTCTGCTGAGCGCGGAGGAATTGGCCGGGGCGCTGCGCCAGCGTGCTCCCGAAGCGCGAAAGCCCACTGGTTGCAACCGGTGGGCTTCGGACGCCCGCATCCTCGTCGCCGACGATGGCCGCGAGAACCGGGCGCTCGTGCGGCTGGTGCTGGAACGTGCGGGGGCCGTCGTCGAAGAAGCCCTCGACGGCGGGCAGGCCATCGAGCGTGCGCTCGCGGAGCGCTTCGACCTGGTGCTGATGGACATGCAGATGCCGGTGATGGACGGCTACACTGCGTCCCGCACATTGCGCGAGCGCGGCTTCACCGCCCCCATCATCGCGCTCACGGCGGCGGCGATGCGCGGGGATGAAGAAAGGTGCCGCCAGGCCGGCTGCACGGGCTTCCTGGCGAAGCCCGTCGATCTCGATGCACTGCTGGAGGTTGTGGCACGCGAGCTGAACACGGCCTGCGACGACGTAATATCGGGTCCTGTGGAATCGACGGACACGCAGCGCGAAGAGTCCGCCGAAATCCCGCTCGTCGCCGTCGAGCAGTCACCGGCACTCCCCGCATCGGCTCAGCCGGGCAGCCTCAAGCGGCTGATCAACGAACTCTGCGAGGCACAGCTCCTCGGCGATCTCGATCGAATCGCCGAGCTGGCCCGGCAGTTGAGTGAGCATTCCCCGGCTGCCGAGGCACACGCGAAGCAGCCCGCCGCCATCCAGACGGCGGCCGCGAACCTGCTCCACGCGGCTCGCGCGCGGCGGTGGGACGACGTGGCCGATCTTGTCGGCGAGCTGGCCGTGGCCTGCACGTTTTCAGCCTCGGGAGGCTGCGAACCGCAGCCGCCGCACACGGCGGCTTTCGCGCCCGCAGAACCGCTGTTCTCGACACTACCGGCCGACGATTCCGAACTCCAGTCGTGGGTCATAGGGTTCGTCCCCAGACTGCGAGCTAGGCTTCGGCAAATGCCCCACGCATTGGATCAGGGCGACTACGAGCGGCTGGCGTTCGAAGCGCACTGGCTGAAAGGAGCGGCCGGAACAATGGGTTTCGATCCATTCACCGAGCCGGCCGCACGGCTCGAAGCCGCGGCGACCGACGGCAACCGGCCGGCGGCCGCGGCGGCTCTCGCCGAGGTGCTCGCCCTGGGAGAACGCGTGCAGGTCATCCCCCCGCAAGAAAGACCATGGGACGCCTACGATGACGACACTCCTCGCAGAACCGGAGGTCGCGGCGCAGACCTGCCGGCCATCTCTGCCCGCTGACGCGCCCGTCGACGCATCCACCGACGACAACCGCATCAGGCCGATTTCGGCCCACATCGGCGAGTCGGCCGTCCTGGATTCCAAAATCGCAATCGTCGACGACGAGCCGTTCAACGCGCTCGCCGTCAAGCGTTACCTGGAGCAGGCCGGCTTCAAAAAGTTCGTCATTGTGACCGACTCGCGCGAGGCCCTGCGCGTGCTCCGCAGCGAGAAGCCCGACATCGTGCTGCTCGACGTGCTGATGCCCGAGGTCAACGGTCTCGACGTGCTCAGGCTGCTGCGCATCGACGACGACTGGGCGCACCTGCCCGTCTTGATCATGACGGCCGCCTCGCACGCCGAGACCAAGCGGCGGGCGCTGCGGCATGGGGCCACCGACTTTCTGCCCAAGCCGCTCGATCCCCACGACCTGGTGCCGCGGGTCCGCAACGCCCTCTCCAGCAAGCTCTACCAGGACCGGCTCGCCCGGCAGGCCGAGAGCCTGGAGCAGCAGGTGCGCGAACGGACCGCGGAGCTGATCGCCTCGCGCGAGGAAGTGCTCCACTGCCTCGCTCGGGCGGCGGAGTTCCGCGACGACCAGACCGGCAAACACGTCATTCGCGTGGGCAAGTTCGCCGCCATTATCGCGCGGCAGATCGGTCTCGATCCGGTGCGCGTGGAGATGATCGAGCTGGCGGCCCAGCTTCACGACATCGGCAAGATCGGCATCCCCGATTCGATCCTGCACAAGGCCGGCCGTCTCGACGAGCAGGAACTCCGCCGCATGCGCAAGCACTGCGGTTTCGCCAAAGACATCATCGCGCCGCTGCCCGAGCAGGAAGCGATGATCCTGCGGACGCACACGGAGATCGGGGCCGAAATCCTGCAGGTGCAGATGTCGCCGCTCTTGGCGCTGGCCTCGATCATCGCGCAGACGCACCACGAGCGCTGGGACGGGAACGGCTATCCGCTGGGTCTGGCCGGCGAGGACATTCCCCTCGAAGGCCGCATCACGGCGGTGGCCGACGTCTACGACGCACTCAGCACCGAGCGGCCTTACAAGCCGGCCTTTCCGCGGCAGAAGTGCTTCGACATCCTGGAGGAAGGCCGC
>JAHWKJ010000416.1 GCA_019347905.1 Planctomycetota bacterium | reverse complement strand
ACTCTCGACCCTTCAGTACCCCTGATTGCGGCACGTGCGGCGGGCGAGGTACACCAGCCGCTCCAGCGTCGGCCGGTCGAGCAGTTCCAGCCGCGTCTCATCGCAGAAGTGCAGCACGCCCACGTCCCGCACGGCCCGCGACAACTCGCCGGTGCTCATGGCTTCAATCCGCCGCGGCGAAAGTTCGGCGACGGCCGCCTTGTCGAAGCGTGCCTGTATCACTGACGGCTGCTTGAGCACGATGGTTGCCCCGGAGCAGCCCCACGGCAGCGACGGTTCGGTGGAGGGGCTTTCGTGCGGGGCCTCGGTCTCGCTCAGCAACTGGAGCACGCGGTTTCTCCTTCGTAGAATCTGGCGGCGGTTGGCGATCAGGGAAGCGTGCGGTGCGGATGCAATCCTCATGCCGCCGGGTTGCCGGCCGCCGCCGCAATCGGCCGTCGGGCATCGAGACTGTGTCGTGGCAGCACTTTGCGCCCACGATGGCCGGTAGGCATCCGTTGGCGCGTGGGAAGCATTTGCTTGTAAGAACGGCAATGGTCGGCGCGCGATTCGTTCGCCGGTGCCGCGCCAGCGGGCAAACCTTATCGGAGAAGTGCCAATGGTTGAATCATTCAGCCCGTCGATCCTGCCGGCCGTCTGGCAGGTGCCGGCGCGGTTTCGCGAGCGGCTGGGCACCGGGCCCGGCCGGCAGCGGGCGATGGCGCACGACGGGCACCTGCTGCTGGTGCTGCATGCTCCGCCGGGACCGGACGACGTCGAACGCCGCGGCCGGTTCTTCTGGCGCGAACCGGACGGCGCCTGGCACGCCACCGAGGCCGGCAGCGGTCAGGCGGCCCTGGCCCGCCACATCGAGGAATACGCGGAGCTTCTCGAAGCGCTCGACCGCCGCAACGCCCAGGCCCGGGCGGCGGACGAGTACCTGGCGGTCCTGAATGCGGTTGCGCCGCTGCACCGGGCCGCCCGCAACATGCACCACGCCCTGCAACAGGCCCGCGAGCAGATACCGAACGCACGCGACGTGATCGATTTCCGCGACCGGGCCTACGCCGTCGAGCGGATGGCGGATCTGTTGCATGCCGACGCCCGGTCGGCCGTGGAGATCGCCATGGCCCGGCGGGCGGAAGAACAGGCCCGCGCCAGCCACCACATGGCGGTCTCGGCCCACCGTTTAAACCTGCTGGCGGCGTTCTTCTTCCCGCTGGCGACGCTGTCGGCCCTGTTCGGCATCAACCTGCAGCACGGCCTGGAGACGTACGACGCGGCCCACGCCCCATGGCCATTTCTCATCGTGCTGGGCGTCGGCTGTCTGTGCGGAATGGTGCTCACATCGTTCATTATCGGCCGCCCGCGCGACAAATAGCGATGGACGCGGGCGCGAAATGCGCATCGCGACTCGCGTGTTGCACGATTTTTGCTGATCCCCTGTTCGCGTCGTGAGCGCGTCCGCAAGAAGAAAGGGGGCTTGACACGTCTCCTACCGTGGTGGTAGTAGTCGCTCTACTAATCGAGTAGTACGTCGGCTCGCCGGAACGACCTTCCGTCACCAACATGCGCAACAAGCTCCATCTCGCCGAATTGCAACTGGCGATCATGCAGGTCCTGTGGGACCGCGGGGAAGCCACGGTCGCAGAGGTTCAGGCCGACCTCGCGGAATCCCGCCCGCTGGCTTACACGACGGTCGGCACGATGCTCACCAAAATGGAGCAGAATGGTCAGGTCGCCCACCGCACCCTGGGCCGCGTCAACGTCTACCGGCCGGCCGTCAAGCGGGAAAAGGTCCGCCGCTCGATGCTGAGCGACCTGGCCGCACGACTCTTCGGCGGTGACGTGACCGAGCTGGTGAGCCATTTGCTGGACGCCGGCGAAGTCTCGCCCGCAGAGCTGGCCCGCCTGAAGCGGCTCATCCGCGACAAGGAACAGGAGCTGCGCGATGCCGAATGAACCGTCCACACTCACCGCCGTGGGTCTCGTCGCCGCGACGTACCTCGCGCACTCGACGCTGCTCCTGGGCCTCGCGTGGCTGGCAGCACGTTTCGCCAGCCACCGCACACCGGCGCTGGCGGAGCAACTCTGGAAGACGGCCGCTGTGCTGGGCCTCGCGACGGCGCTGGTGCACGCGACGCTGGTGGCGAATGCGCACCACGAACGCGCAGCGGCAGCTTCGCCTCGTGAACGCGGCGCGACCGCGACCAGTTTCAACCACGACGCATCATTGCCCGCACCGGCGGCAGAGCTAACTGCGACCGACGCGTGGGACGCGCTCGACTCCGCCTCTGCGCCCATGTTCGATCGGAACGAGACGCTGGAACCGTCAGCACGCGCGGACGGCGACGCCACAGCGATGCTCGCCGCAAATGAATTCAGCGAATCGACGCGAACGGAACTCACATCGGCATCGGACGGCGAGACGTCGATTTCACCCATTGCACGGCTGTCGCCCACGGAGCGCGGCGAGCGGCACGACGATTCCGCGGCCCTGCTCGTACCGGCTACCGCCGCGAAGGGTCTGGGCGCGGCGTTTGCCGTGCTGGCCGCGCTCGGGGCTGGGCGAATGCTGGTGCTCACTTTCCGGCTGCGCCGGCGCTTACGCGACGCCGATCGCCTGACATCCGGCCCCGTGCGCCGCGAGTTGGATCGATTGCTGCGGCGGGCCGCTGTGCATCGCCACGTGCGGCTGCTGTCTTCGGCACGCTTCGCGGAGCCGGCGGCGGTCGGCACGTGGTGTTGGTGGATCATCGTCCCGCCGGGCATCGAGCAGCGTCTGCCGGCCGACGAATTGCGGGCGCTGCTTTCTCACGAACTCGCGCACCTGGTGCGCGGCGACGGCTGGTGGCTGTGGATCGGCCGCGCGCTGACGGCGATCCTGCCACTGCAACCCTTGAACTTCCTGGCCCGCCGCCGCTGGCAGCAGGCTGCCGAAGACCAGTGCGACGCGTGGGCGGTGCGGCAGGGCGCGGAGCCCATGGCACTGGCCCGCTGCCTGACGCGGATCGCCGGCTGGCGGATGGAAGTCGGATCGCCCGCATTCGGCCTGACCGCCACGGGCGCATGCGACTCGAGCCTGACGCGCCGCGTGGAGCGACTGCTCTCGGGCGTCGCCGCTCCCGATCGCTGGTCGTCGCGCGGGCGTCGCCGCTTGCTGGTGCTGGCCGCCGCCACGCTGGGACTGGCCGTCGTGTGGCACATTCCGCGGGCGAGCCTGCTGGCCGACGAGCGTGGCGCACGAACCGATTCCAGGCTCGAGGCACTTGGCGAAACCCCTTCGGGTTCAGACGACGCCGCGACCGGAGAGACGTCACTGGCCGAGGAACTGCAACGTCTCGACGCCGACCTCGCCCACGTCCTGGGCCGACTCCATCACGCCGAAAAACTGCTCGTCGGCGGCCAACGCGGCCCCGACGTGCAAGCGGCCATCGCCGCACTGCGCTCGCGGGCCGAGCGGCTGGAGCACCGGCGAGTGGAACTCGCGAAGCTCGCTGTAGCCGAACGCGGCACATCAGCGGAGACGCAGCCATGACAACGAACTTTGCACTCAGTACCTCGCACCTCGTACTCCCTTCGCACCCATCCTTCCTGCATGTCCCCTGCGACAAGGATCCGAAACCCATGAAATCCCTGAAACTCGCCTTCGCCCTCGCGGCCGTCTGCCTTGCCTCGTCGCTGTCCGCCGACGAGCCGCCTTCCGCTGACGCCGATCCAGCGGCCGCGGCGGCAACAACCGATAAGCCCACCGTCATCATCCGCTCCGCAGACGGAGTTCTGCAGGCGGAGCGACTGACGGTTCAGTCGGCGGCCGCGCCCGCGCCACGAGCGATCGCCGCTCGCCCGGTGCGGCTCGTCGTGCGGCTGGCTCTCCTCAATCCGGACGACCTCAAGTTACTGGGCGAGCGTCTGCAGCAGGCACCAGCCGACGATAGTGCGTCCGCAGACGACGCCGACCAACCGGATCAGATCGACCAGGTATGGCTGCTGAACGAGACTCGCGGTCGGCAGGTCCTGGAAGCTTTGCAGAACCATCCACGAACCCTGGTTGCTCATGCCGCCAATTTGCTTGTCCATGAGGGCCGGCAGGCACAAGTTGCGTTTCCGGGCGAAGACGCAGCCATTGGCACCCAATTGGGCACGCTCGATGCTTCCATCAAAGTCATACGCCATCCGCTGGAAGCACCCACTGAGCTCCTGCTCGATGTGGATGCTCGATTTGGCGAAGCTCCTGCTGGAGATCCCGCGGCGGATCCTGGGCGACGAGTTCGCCGCCGCATTACTGTGCAGAATGGCGGGACCGCTATCATCGTCGACCGTTCGCCAGCGGCGGCGAATTCCGACGCTGTCCCTCACCGGCGCGTGCTTCTCGTTACGCCCACACTGCAGGCGCGGCTCCCGCAGGCAACCAATACGAGCGACTCGACCGCACGGCGGCAAACCACGGTGCCGCACTATCTGGTCCATCCGCCCGCGCAGCGTCAGCCGGCGGAAGCAGTTCTCCGCTGGGCCACGCCAGCCGATCCGGAGGTCGCTGCCGAAGGGCGGCGGATCCAACATCTGGTGGAGGCCTCGGCGAACCTCCGCGCCGCGGGCGCAACCGAACTCGCCGATAATGTGCAGAAACAGGCCGACGAACTGGCCCGCAAGATAGAACAGAGACTGGCCCGCCAGTCGGAACTAAAGACGGCGGCGAGCCGCGATACCCTGCCGCATGCCCTCAACGAATTGCGCAGCGAAGTCCAGGCTTTGCGGCGCGACGTTGACCGGTTGATTCGACTGCTGGAAGACGAGCGAGAGGGGGCGCGGGAATCAAAAACCGAGGGGTCAGCCTCTGCAACAAGCTTCGACGGCAGTCCGTCGCTGCAAGCGGCGCTCGAACGGTCACGCGACAAGCTCGTGCTCGTTTACTTTCAGGCAGGCTGGTGCACGCCATGTCAAAAACTCACGCCGATCCTCGAAAAGATTGCCAAAGAACACGAGGGGCGACTGGAGTTGGTGACGGTGGACATCGATCGGGCACAACGGCACACGCTCCGGGACATGAAGGTGCAATCGATTCCCAGCGTCAGCCTCGCCCGCGGAGGGAAAATTGTCGATCGATTCGTCGGTCCGGTGTCGGAACAGGACCTTCTTCGGCGGATCGCTCCCTTGCTGTCGGCGGCCGACACCGTTCAGCGTTCCGCCGGCGTTGAAAGTGCCCTCGACGCCTTCTCGCGAGCGGCGCAGCCGGTGCCGGGCCTCCCTCCCGCGGCCGCACGGGACGCGACCGAATCAGCCTTGGAGCGGAAGGTCACGCTGAAGTTCAAAGACACTCCGCTGTCTGAGGCCGTGGCCGAAATCGCCAAGGCGAACAACCTGAACATCGTACTCGACAGCCTCGGCCTCGAAGAAGAAGCCGTGAAGGCAGATACCCCTGTCTCGCTGGACGTGAAGGACGCCAGGTTGCGTTCGATACTGAACCTGATGCTCGAACCGTTGAACCTCGGCTATCGCGTCGAGGACGACGTGGTCAAGATCACCAGCCGCATGCGGCAGTACGGACCGCCGGTGGTCATGATTCATGCAGCAGGCGACGTGACCGATCCTGAAGCGCAGGGCAAGGGCTTCACGCTCCAGCGGCTTGGCGAGATGCTCATCAGCGTCGTTGAGCCGGATAGCTGGGCCGAACACGGCGGGCCCGGCACGCTGCAGACCGACAGCCGCACGCGGAGCCTCGTCATCCGCCAGAACGAACACGTGCATCAGAAGATCGCCGACCTGCTCCGCGGTCTGCGCA
>JAHWKJ010000415.1 GCA_019347905.1 Planctomycetota bacterium | reverse complement strand
GCGGTACTGCGCCTGCGGGGCCAGCTCGCTTTGCGCGTGCTCGGCGACGAGCTGCCGGAAGTGCGTCGCCGCCGCATCGTGCTGCCCGCGCTCGTGCGCGATGTCGCCCAGCGCGAACAGCGCCTCGTCGCGCCAAGCGCTCTGCTTGTGATTCGCGGCGAGCTTCGCCAGCTCGGCGGCGGCCGGCTCCGGCTGTGCATCGGCCCGCAGGCTGAGGGCCAGCGCGTACAGCATCTCGTCGGCATTCGGGGCCTGCGGGTTCGCGGCCAGTGCCGCCCGGAACGCGGGTACGGCCTCCTTCGGCCGGCCGGCGGCGTGGTGGCTGAGTCCCATCAGGTAGCGGGCCTCGGCCTGATGCGCCGGCTCCTTGAGCGCGCCGACCTGCTGGTTCAGCCATGCGACGGCCTCGTCATGCTTTGCCGCCCCGTGCAGGCAGAAGCCCACGCCGATGCGGGCCTGCGGCACGTAGCGGTGTTCCGGCCAGCGGCTGAGCAACTGCCGGAACAGCGTTTCGCCGCGGGCGAAATCGGGCTGCTCGCCACGGACGGCACACTCGGCCCCCACGTACACGACATCGGGCGCCACTTCGTGCTGCACGTACTTCGCATTCGCCAGGAACGCATCGGCGTGTTTGCGGCCGGCGGCGTGATCGGCCAGCTCCAACGCGGTGAGCGCCGCCCGGTACAGCGCCCGCGGGGCCTTCTCGTGCTCGGCGTGCTGTGCGGCGAACTCCGCGTACAGACCCACCGTCTGCGGCCGCTGTGCCGGCTGTTCGTACAGTGCATCGATACGGCCGAAGATGAGATCCGGCCGGTGCTCGCTCTGCGGATAGCCGGCGAGCGCCTGGTCATACACCTGCACGGCGTCGGCGGGCTTTTTCTGTTCGACGAGCGCCCGTCCGCGCCAGTAGGCGGCTTCGGGAGCTTGCGGCAGTTTCTTCGGATGCGCGACCAGCGCGGCGAAATCGGCGTCGGCCTCGGGGAACTGCCCGGCGCGAAAGCGGCTTTTCCCAGCGGCCAGGAGTGCCGGGCCGACGTACTGGCTTTCGGGGAGCTGTTTGGGAATGGACTCGTAGACCGCCGCCGCGTCGGCTTCGCGCTTCAGGCCCACCAGCGCCCGACCGCGCTCCAGGAGCGCAAAATCGGCCAGCGGAAAATCCTTGATCGCCGCGGCGGCCGCCAGCGTCTGCTCGGCCTCGGCGAACTTCTCCTGCCCGAGCTGCGCCATCCCCAGCCGCAGCCGGCACTCCGGCGCGAGTTCGTGCTGCGCGAACTTCTGCAGGAACGCCGTCAGCGTGGCGGCCGCGTCGGCGTGCTGCTCGAGCTGCTGTTGTGTGGTCGCCAGCGCGTAGTGCGCGTCGGGCATGAGCTCGCTGTTGGGATGCCCCGCGAGCAGCTTGCGATAAACTTCGACGGCGGCCTTCGCATCGCCGCCTTGAACGAGGCACTCGCCCTGGTAGTAGAGCGCGGCGGGCACATTCGGACTCTGGGCGAACTTCGCCGGCACGGCCGCAAACTGCGCCGCCGCCTGCTGGAAGTCCTCCGGCTTCTTCGATTCCAGCGCCTGGTTGTAGCGCACGAGACCCAGGTTGAACTGGGCCGCGTCGGCATACTGCGACTGCGGATGCTTCGTGACGACCGTCGTGAACTCAGCCAGAGCCTCCGGAAGCTGCTTCAGCCGAAAGCGGCAGACGCCCAGGTGATAATGGACGTTAGCCACGCGTTCGTCGCCGGGATATGTCTTCAGGAAGTTCGCCCAGCGCGTGGCCGCCGGCTCGTAGAGCTTCTTCTTCTGAAAGCCGAGGGCGACGGCGTAGTCGCGCGTGGCCGCGGCCTTGGCGTCGTTCTCCTGCGCAACGGACGCCGCATCGGCAGAGAGGATCTGCAGCGCCAGTAGGAATCCGAAGAGCAGCGGCCAGCCGCGGCTCGTTCGATGACGCGTCATCAGCGGTCCTCCCTGGGCCGGTGGAAACGGCGGCGTTCTTTCGGCGATCCAAGATACATCAGCGCCCGCAGATGATACCGGCGGCGCGAGTGCGCCTCAACGCGCGCCACGGCCTCATCAGGATTTCCCCCATAAATTGCCCCCCATCGCGGTTAGAATCTACGCTACATCAAGTGCACGTAGTTTCCGCTGCATCGAGACCGGCCCATGAACAGCCGACACCGCCCGATTGCGACCGCGGTTCTGTGCTTCGTCCTCATCGGTATCGGTTTGTCAAGCCGCAGAGCGGTGCAGGCAGAGCCTCAACCCGCCACAAAGCCGCTGCGGCTGCGCGTGCTGAGCTACAACATCCACCATGGAGAAGGCGTCGATCGCCGGCTCGATCTGGAGCGTATCGCCCGCGTCATCAACTCGGTCGAACCGGACGTTGTGGCCCTCCAGGAGGTCGACCAGAAGACCGGACGCACCGGGAAGGTCGACCAGCCGGCCGAGCTGTCCCGCCTCACCGGCATGAAGGTTGTGTTCGGCCGGAACATCGACTTCGAGGGCGGCGGCTACGGAAATGCTGTGCTGTCGAAGCTGCCTTTCGAGCGTCACAAGAACCACCATCTGCCGTCATTCGACCAGGGCGAGCAGCGGGGCGTGCTGGCTGTCGAACTGCGGCCGGAGGGCACGGACGAGACGATTTTGTTTCTATGCACGCACCTCGATCACCGCGCGGCCGATCGCGAGCGGCTGGCTTCGGCGAAAGCCATCAACGAATTTGTCCGCCGCCGCCCGGATGTGCCGGCCCTCCTCGCCGGCGATCTCAATGCCGTCCCCGACAGCCGCGTGCTGGAGACATTCCGCAAGGAGTGGACGGCGGTCGCAGACCAGGAACAGCCCACAGTGCCGGTCGCAGAGCCGAAGCGCCAGATCGACTACATCCTCATCCGCCCGCGGCACCGCTGGAAGGTGATCGAGGTCCGCGTCCTGGACGAGGCGGTGGCTTCGGACCACCGGGCAATCTTCTCGGTCCTCGAACTCGTCCCCGCCGCCAAATGACTCCCACAGGAACTCTTCGCATCATGAAGCCCCTGAGTCAGAACGCCGGCTCCCGGCGGAATCAGCCGGTGCATCCGCTGAATGGTGGTGCAAGCAATCCATCTTGAGCCGCGCAAGCGGCGGGAGCATGTAGCTGCAGGCGTAAGCCCGCAGAAAGGGGGGCCCCGAGGAAACCGGAGCCGCGAACGCGGCGGCAGCAATGCTGTGTTTCAAGCCTCATCCATAGTTCAGGCCTCGGAGTGGATTCTGGACTTGCGGATTCGACGGCCGCCGCTGAAGAATGGGCGCAGAAACGGCGCGAGCCCGGAGTTCGAGGCTGCTTGCGGTTCAGCACACGTCGAGGCTCGATTTCGTCTGTTGGCTTCCGGAGATCCGCGATGCGCTCCACGCTTTCCCGCGGTCGCAAGGGGTTGACGCTCGTGGAAGTGCTCGTCGCCGCCGTCTACCTGGTCGTTGTTCTGGCCGTGGTCGTTCCGATGATCAGTTGGACGCGCGTCCCAGCCCGGCGGACTCTGTGCCTGAACAACCTCAGGAACATCTCACTGGCCGCGTTCAACTACACGGCCATGCATCAAGGTGCATTCCCGTCACTGGAAGACGGTGCCTTCGGCTGGCCCGTGGCACTCTTGCCGAGTCTCGACCAGCCGGCG
The DNA here is from genome assembly GCA_019347905.1 of Planctomycetota bacterium. Lineage (GTDB taxonomy): Bacteria > Planctomycetota > Planctomycetia > Planctomycetales > Planctomycetaceae > JAHWKJ01. The sequence goes on along the minus strand of JAHWKJ010000415.1, from coordinate 2,138 downwards.
CTGGCTCGTAAGCTCAAAGAAACCGGCAAAGTGCCGGCAAATGCAGGAACGGTCTTTTCGTTCTTCACCTGCCCCGGGAGCGATGCGTTCCGCCAACCCGGCGGTCTCAGCTACGTCGCGAACGCGGGCTATGGAATGTTTCCGCTCGACGCCAGGAGCGGTCGCGTGACGGAGACAGGCCTGCATTCGCCGGACATCGACCTGGACGGTGACGGGCTGGTCTCGGAAGAAGAATTGACAGTCAACTATGCGACCGGCGTGTTCTGGCGTCCGCATCCATCGGGCACGCCGCCCGATCTCGACCTGATCGGGCTGCAAGATGGCACGTCCCAGACGCTGCTGTTCGCCGAGAGCACGAATTCAGGCCCGTGGCATTCACGCAACACGCTCGAGATCGCGTTCGTGATCGGCCGCGGACATCTGAAGTTTGAGCCGCCCCCGACGAGCCGTGGCCCATTGCAGTTGTCGAATGGGCAGAACCTGGGACCTTTCGCGCCCAACGCGAACCGCGGCACCCTCCCCGGCTCGTCGCCCGCGCCCAGTACGATGCACGGCGAAGTCATTCATGTCGCGTTCTGCGACTTTCGCGCGTCGATGATCGTCGACTCGATCGATCCCGCAGTCTTCGCCCGGATGATGACCCCTGCCGGCGAACAATACGGCCAGTCGCCGGTGGATCAATCAGAGTATTGAGCGGCGTGCCGTGCGCTGCTGTCATATGCTGCGTCCGCGCAGCCACCAGGTTCGGCCGTCCCGAGCCGGGCCGCTGATTTTCCATCGGTCAATGGACGCATCGGTCCGGCTCAGCCGCGGAGGCCACTTGCCAGCCGCACCGGGCGGGGCTAGGATTGGCTTCAGCATTTCCCAGTGAAATGCCAGGACCTCTGCCGGGACCGGCAGGGCGCGTGTGTTGACCCTACAAGCACTAAAACGGGAACCCCGACAGCCCGGCCGCGTGTACATCCGAGTTTCTCGGCTCACACAACCCGGGCGCGGCGTACCCACTTGAGACTTCGGGTCTCAACACCTCATGCCCGGCCGGCTTTCGGTAGGGGTTTCTTTATGCGCCGAGCTTTCAGCCGTCAGCTTTCAGCGATCAGCCGGAACTGCTGGCTGAAAGCTGACGGCTGAGAGCTGACGGCTTCTTCCACCATGAACCTTTTCGCCCGCCAGGAAGCCGACCGTCTCGCGGCGGCCCGGCCACTTGCTGCCCGCATGCGGCCGCGGACGCTCGACGAGTTCGTCGGCCAGCAGCACTTCCTCGGTGAGGGCAAACTACTGCGGCGGATTCTGGCGGCCGATCGGCTCAGCTCGGTCGTCTTCTACGGGCCACCCGGTACTGGCAAGACGTCGCTGGCCGAGATCATCGCCCAGCACACGCACAGCGAATTCCGCCGGCTGAACGCCGCGGCCGCCGGCGTGAAGGAAGTTCGCGAGGTGCTGGACGCGGCGCGCAACCGGCTGGCTGCCGACGGCACGCGAACGCTGCTCTTCATCGACGAGTTGCACCGCTTCAACCGGGCACAGCAGGACGTGCTGCTGCCGGATGTCGAGGCCGGCGTGGTGCGGCTGATCGGGGCGACGACGGCGAACCCGTTCTTCTCGCTGGTCAGCCCGCTCGTCAGCCGCAGCCAGATCTTCGAGTTCCGGCCGCTGGAGCAGGCCGACGTGCTGGCGCTGCTCCGCCGGGCGCTTACCGATCGCGAGCGGGGTCTGGGCGGCTACGAGGTGGGCGCCACCGACGAGGCTCTGGAGTTTCTGGCCGATGTCTCCGACGGTGACGCCCGGCGGGCGCTCAACGCGCTGGAGGTGGGTGTGTTGTCGCTGGCGGCGCCGGCGGATGCGGCGCGCGCCGCGCTCCCCGCTGGGGAGCGGCTAAACGATGTTTTGCCGGTGTTGGATCTGGCGGTCGCTCAGGAGTCGATTCAAAAAAAGGCCATCCGCTACGACGCGACCGGCGACGACCATTACGACGCGGCCAGCGCGTTCATCAAGAGCATGCGCGGCAGCGACCCGGACGCGGCCGTGTACTGGCTGGCCCGCATGCTGGAAGCCGGCGAAGATCCGCGGTTCGTCGCCCGCCGCGTCGTCATTCTCGCGGCCGAAGACGTGGGGAACGCCGATCCGCAGGCGCTCGT
>JAHWKJ010000027.1 GCA_019347905.1 Planctomycetota bacterium | reverse complement strand
TGCCTTCCGGCGCCGTCGGGTGCCGGTCGCGCCGAAGTTGTCCCACCCCTCCGCCTCCCGGCGGGCTGTGTCGTCACGCGCCCTCAGGAGCGTTCTGTGAGCACCAACTGGTTCCCCGAGCTTGTGGTCGCAGAAGATCCCGCCCACGAGCCGATCGGCGAGGCGGAGACCCTGGCCAGTCCCCGCGAAGTGCCGGCGTGGGCGGCCAGTCTGGTGGTGCACCTGGTGATTCTGCTGGTGCTCGGCACTGTCATGAACACCACCATCCTGCGCGAAAACACCGAGATTGACAGCGCCATGGTCGAGGACGAGCTCGACCCCGAGGCGTTCAAATTCGACACCACGGTGCGCGACGAGCTCGGCAGCGACAGCGAGCTGAACGTGGTGAGCGCCTCCAAGGCCGCCGCCACCTACACCAGCGCCAACGTGCAGGAGCAGATCGAACGGCCGCTGATGGAAGAAGTCAGCATCGAGCTTCCCACCGTCGAAGCGCCGCCGCAGCCCTCGCAGGATCTGTTCACGGAAGTCATCAGCACCAACGGCGCGACCGAGCACGTGGGCGGCGTCTCCGGAGCCATGGACCGGCTGGCCTTCGAGATCGCCAATTCGCTCCGCGACCGCAAGACGCTGGTCATCTGGCTCATGGATGCTTCGGGCTCGATGGAAGAGCGTCGGCAGGCCGTTGCCGACCGCTTCGAGAACGTCTACCGGCAATTGGGATTGATTGGAGACATCGACTCACAGCGGTCCCTCAAAACCGCTGTAGCGAGCTTCAGCAATGTGACGCGTTTGCTGACGGAAGAGCCGGTGGATGATTATCGCGTTGCTGCCGCCGCTGTTCGGAACATCAAGTCCGACATGGAGACGACGCACGAATTTGTACTTCAGGCCGTCAACCTCGTTGCGGACAAGTGGAAGTCCTTTCGGACTCGCGCACCACGGCGGAACGTGATGGTGATTATCGTCACGGACGAAAAGGGCGACGACTTCGCCCGCGGAAACGACTTCACTCCATTGGAGCTGACGATCAACAAGCTTGCCCGCCTGGGAATGCGGGTCTACTGCGTCGGCAATGCGGCCGTCTTCGGCAAAGAGAAGGGCTACGTCACTTGGAAGTACGAAGATGGTGACACCGTCGAAGTGCCGGTCGATCAGGGGCCGGAGTCGCTCCTGCCCGACCAACTCGAACTGGGTTTCTGGGGCGGCGGGGCGCGTGAGCTGGAGCGGATGACGGCCGGTTTCGGACCGTATGCGCTGACCCGGCTGTGCCGCGAGACCGGCGGACTGTATCTCATCTCCGCCGAAAGCGAGCAGGGACCGCGGTTCGAGATGTCGGTCATGCGGAACTACCAGCCCGATTACAGCTCGGCCCGCAAGATTCTCGAAGCGGTGCAGGGCAACAAGGCCAAGGCGGCGCTGGTCGACGCCGCCACGAATTCCAAAGCCATCAACATCCCGAACCCGCAGACGGTGTTCAATGCGCCGAACGACAACGTCCTGCGGCAGGAGATCAACGAAGCCCAGAAGCCGATGGCCAACATCGATTACTTCCTCAAGCCCATGCAGGACCTGCTGGAAATGGGCGAAAAAGATCGCGCGAAACTGGAAGACGCCCGCTGGCAGGCCGCTTACGATCTCGCCATGGGCCGCATCCTGGCCATGCGCGTGCGGGCTTACGGGTACAATGTCGTGCTGGCCGACATGAAGGCCACACCCAAGGCCTTCCAGAACAAGGACTCGAACCAGTGGCGGCTGGTGCCGTCGCGGGAAGTCGACGCCAACGCGGCCGTCCGTAAGATGGAAAAGGAAGCCCGCGAGTACCTCAGCCGCGTGGTCGACGAGCACCCCGGCACGCCCTGGGCCAAAATCGCCGAGCGCGAGTTGACCACGTCCATGGGCTGGGAGTGGAAGGAAGGCCGCACGGCCGCCAGCCGGATGCAGGAAGGCCGCGACCCGGACGAACCGATGCTGCAGCTTGCGGAAGAAGAGCAGCGCCGCCGTCGCGAAGAGATGAAGCGAAAACAGGCCCGGCCGCTGCCGAAGCTGTGACGCGAGTCGCGGGTCGAGAATCGAGCGTCAGAGCCGGATGAGCAAGCGGCGTGACGCCGACTTCAACCCTCAACCCTGAACCCTCAACTCTCGACCCCCCCTCATGTTCGAGCGTTTCAATCTTCGCGGCCTGTACGCCTTCGGGGCGTCGTTCCTCGTGCACGTGGCGATTCTGGCGGCGCTGTGGTTCATCCGCAATACGCTCGTGCAGGCCCAGCCCGAGGTCGTCGTCGACTCGGTGCTGGACGAAGAGCGCGTGCAGGAAGAGTTCACGCAGGAGCTCGACGTCGAGAACGAAATCGCCCAGACGCTGAACGTCGTCGCGGGCGGCGTCGCGTCCACCACGCCGGCGGCTTCCGGGCAGACGCTGGCCCGGCAGCAGCGGATCGAGACGTCCGACGTCATCAAGACGCCCGACGTTCAGGTCCGCGTGGCCGACGTCTCGCTGCCCGGCGATGCCGAACTCGGTATGGAATTGGGCGAAAGCGAGGTCGAGGGCGAGACCGCCGCCGTCGTGCCCGGCTACGGGGCGGCCCTGCATCGTATCACGCAGGAACTCATTCGCATGATGCGCGACCAGAAGGTCGTGGTCGTGTGGCTGTTCGACCAGTCGGAGAGCATGACCGACGACCAGCGGGAGATTAAGGAGAACTTCCACAAGGTCTACGAAGAATTGGGCATCGCGGCCCAGCAGGACAAGGCAATCCGCAAGGACCGCGAAATCCTGCTGACGACCATCGCCTCCTACGGGCAGGGGATCAATTTCATCACGCCCCAGCCCACCGCCGAGATCGCGGAGATTCGCGCGGCCATCGACAGCATCCAGGTCGATCCGACGGGCAAGGAGAACATGTGCTCGGCGATCGCCGCCGCGATCGACAAGCACCGCACGCTGGCGGCCCGCCAGGACCGCAAGCTGGTGGTGGTCGTCGTCAGCGACGAATCGGGCGACGACGGGCAGGTCGTCGAGCAGACGCTGGAACGGGCAACCCTGATCAACGCGCCCATTTTCATCCTCGGTCGCGAGTCGGTGTTCGGCTACCCGTATGCGGTCTGGCGGTGGGTCGACCCCAAGTACAAGACAGTGCACTGGCTGCGGATCAACCGCGGACCCGAGACGGCTTTCCCCGAGGGCCTGCAGTGGGACGGCCTCCGCAGCCGCTACGACGCCTTCAACGCCGGCTTCGGACCGTACGAGATGGTGCGGCTGTGCAAGGAGTCGGGCGGCATCTTCTTCGTCTTGCCCGGCGACGAGGAAGACCTCGCCGGCCCAGGCGCCCACGAGCGGCGGAAGTACGACTTCATCGACATGAAAGAGTACCAGCCGATGCTGCTGCCGCGACGCGATTACATCGAGCAGCGCGAGCGGAGCGACTTCCGCAGCACGATCTTCCGCGTGATTGCCCTCTTGAATCCGAATAAGGACGCGGTCGATCAGGGTCGACTGCCGCAGTACAACCCCAACCTCAATATCCGCGAGCACTGGTATCCGCTGGAGAACGCCGAATTCCGCCAGGCGGCCCTGGTGGAGGTCAAGAAGGCCGCCGACGCGATGATGCAGCTCAACGTGGTGATTCCGCTGCTGGAGAAGATCGGCTCTCTGCGGGAGCGGGAGACCTACCAGCGCTGGCGGGCCGCGTACGATCTGATTCGCGCCCAGTGCATCGCGTACCGCGTGCGGCTGTTCCAGTTCCTGCTGGCGATGGACAATCACGCCAACAACATGCCCGCTCCGACCAACGAGCGGTCGAACCGCTGGAACGTCCGCCGCACCACGCGGATGCTCACGCCTGACGACGGCCAGTGGGAACGCCTCAAGCAGGCCTTTGCGATCAAGATGGAGAAGGCCGAATACCTGGCCCATCTGCAGGAGAAACAGGACGAGGCGGTGGCCATGTACCGGACCGTGATCGAAACGCACCCCCGTACGCCCTGGGCGCGGCGGGCGCAGTATGAGCTCGATCACGGCTTCGGCATGGAGTTCGTCGAAGCCTACTGGGATCCCAACTACGACGCCCCGGACCGCCCGAAGCCGCCGAACCCGTAGCAGCCGCGCCGCGTGCGGTGCGCCACTGATCATGTGGGGTGCCACTGGTGGCTTGCCCACCAGTGCCAGAGCCCAACACGCACGCCTACTTCCCACAGCAGGGGAGGCGAGGAAGTGGGCGGAGGCGATCGATGTTGCATCCGCGCTCGACACTGGTGGGCCAGCCACCAGTGCCACCCGGCCGTCTCAGTGCACCTGCAGTTCGTACTCCGCTTCGGACGGCTGCACGTAGAGGATTTCCTCCCAACTCGAAGGCGTCGCACGCGAAGAGGAGAACTCCAGGCGAACGTGATCGTCGTGAATCTCCAGCACCTTCACGCAGAGGTCGTCGCCGATCGTCACGCTCTCGCCGACCCCGCAGGTCAGATCGTGCTGTTCATGCAGCATCACGCGTCCTTTTCTCTTTCCCCGGCACGTCGAAGCAGCACTTCGTGCGTGTGCGTCCGGTGAGTGACAGATCGAATCCAAGTGGGTCATTCTGCCGCGCGCCGCTGTGAAGGGCAAGCGGCGCATGTGCGCAAATTTTGCGCAGGAGAAACACTGCCTGCTGCGGCTTGACAGGCCGTAGCGAAACGTTCCAGATGAGGCCGCTCGCGATGAAGCTCGTGGTCTTTCCGCCCGTCGACGAACAGCGCTTGAAGCGTATCCGCGAGGCCGCCGGCGCGATGCGCGTCGTCAACGCCGCCGACGAAGACGCCGCGCTGCGCGAGATCGCCGATGCCGACGCGTTTTTCGGCAAGATCACGCCGCCGCTGTTGGGGGCGGCGCAGCGGCTCGAGTGGGTGCAGTCGCCGACGGCGAGCCTCGAGCATTACCTGTTCGACGAGCTGATCGAGCATCCCTGCCGCCTGAGCAACATGCGGGGTCTGTTCTCCGACGTCATTGCCGATCACGTGCTGGGTTACGTGCTGTGCTTCGCGCGGAACCTGCACGTCTACCTGCGGCGGCAGATCGAGCGCCGCTGGGCGCCGGTGGGGGGCGAAAATGAGCGTTCGACGTTCGCCGCCGGTCCCGCCTCTGTCAGTGGCATTGACCGCGCGCACCTGCACCTGGCGGACTGCACGCTGGGCATTGTCGGTGTCGGTGCCATCGGCGCGGAGATTTGCCGCCGCGCCGCCGCCTTCCGCATGCGCGTGCTGGGCGTCGATCCCGTCCGCCGCGACGTGCCGGGCGTCGTGGCGGAAATGTGGCCGACGGAGCGGCTGCCGGACCTTTTGGCGGCGAGCGACTTCGTCGTCATCGCGGCCCCGCACACGCCCGAGACGGTGAAGCTGTTCCGCAGCGAGCAGTTCCGGCTCATGAAGTCCACGGCGTACCTCATCAACATCGGCCGCGGCGTCATCGTGGACCTCGCGGACCTCACCGAGGCGCTGCGGGCGGGCGAGATCGCCGGCGCCGGCCTCGACGTGTTCGAGACGGAGCCGCTGCCTGCCGATCATCCGCTGTGGACGATGGAGAACGTCATCATCACGCCGCACGTGGCCGCCGCTTCGTCGCGGGCGAAGATCCGCTGACGCTGGTCGATAAGCGCCGCTGGTTCTGAGGGCTGCAGGAACAATGGCAGAGCCCGCCCTCGACGATGCCGGCATTCCGCGGTCACCGCCGGTGTGGAAACATCCGTCGGTGTGGGAGGTGCTGGCCGCTTACGCGATTCCCGTGATCGGCATCCTCTGGCTGGGCTGGAGCGCTTTTACACTGCTGGTGCTGTACTGGTTGGAGAACGTGCTGGTCGGCGTGTTCAACGTACTGCGGATGCTGCTGGCTCGTCCGCAGTATCGCAGCCTGGCCGAGGCGATCGCAGCCCATCCGTGGGTGCTCAAGCGTTACCCCATCTCGAGCCGCCAGTGGCAAGAGGCCCGCACGACGCCCGTACCGACGATGCCCAGTCACAAGGCGCTCGTCGTGCCGCTGTTCGCGGGCCACTACTCACTGTTTCTCGCGGTACATGCGGTTCTTCTGGCCTGGCTGATCGAGGGCGCCTCGCCAAAGTCGTGGTGGAGGGACTTCGTGTCGGAATGGTCGCCGGGCGTCGGGGTGGCCGTGCTGATGGTGGCGGTCGAGCACGCCTGGCGGTTCTGGAAGGAAGATTTGCAGGGCCGCACCTACACCCGCACCTTCCCATTCCTGGCGATGATCTATCCGTATCGCCAACTGTTGGATCTGCATCTGGCTTTGTTCCTGGCCGGTTTTGCGATCGCCTTTTTCTCTCTGCCCGAGGCGACGGCCCTGCTCTTGATCGCGCTGAAAGCCGCCTTCGACCTGAACTGGATCCGGCTCCCCATCGGTCCGCGGCGGATCTCGTGGGAGAAATTCGCCCGCGAGATGAGCGAGGACGACACCGGCAACATTCAGGACGAAACGCTCGACCAGAGGCCCGAGCACAGCAACATCCGGTTGCTGCAAGACGCCGATGGGCTCAGATTCGAGATCCCGCCGCGGGGGATCGGCGATGTCCGGCGACGCATGCGCGCCGGCGGATGCCTGATCGTGGGCCTGATCATCCTGGGCAATCTCACGGCCTTCGGGCTCATCCTCGCCGCCGGAGCGCTGCGCCGCACGTCGCGCCAACTGCCGACGCCCGGGAGTTACTGGGATGTGCTGCTCCAACTGTCCGGCGCGCTGGTTTTTGCCGCCGCGTGGCTGCTCGCGGTTTCACTCGTGTTGTGGATGCTGTGGTGCGTCGTCACGATCGGCCGCCGTCGGGCGACGATCCGGCTTGACCGTGAAGCTCTGAGCATTGTGCAGCAGACGCTGTTTCGCCGGCGCCGCGCGCGCTGGCCGCGGGACGAGATCGCCGAACTGGGGCGATCTTCCACCGGCTGTTCGATCAATGAGTTCCACATCTTCGAGCTTCGCATCCGGCTCGCGAGCGGCAGGGACGAAACGTTCCTCGCCGGCCGCGACGCCGACGAACTCGGCTGGATCGCCACCGTGCTCCGCCGGCGGCTGTCGTTGCCCGTTGGCCGAACGTGATGGAGCGGCAGCTTTGCGAGGCTCCGGGCGCTGATGCTGGGCTCCCGCAAGCTTCGGGCGCTCACTCTTCCGGCTCCACAGAAGTCCGCCTGCTACGACAGCCGCGTCAGCGGATTGCTGCGATTTTCCAGCGGGAAGCGCACGGGGCGGCCCTGGAGGTGCGATTCGAAGACGGCGACAATCATCTCCGTGGCGGCGCGGGCGTCGTGGGCATTGCTCTTTGTGGGGCGATCGCTCTCGATGGCTTCCAACAGGTCTTTGACCGCGGCCGCATTTCCACCGTGCGGCTCGTTGCGGGTCTCGGGCTTATCGACGCCATTTGAAGAAATGGTCTGCCACTTGGCACCGCTGCGGCCGGGCGACCACGACGGATCCTTCAGGAGATACGCCGGCCGCAGGTAGCCAGATTGAAACTCGATCAGGCCCTTCGAGCCGCAGACCCTCAGCCCGAATCGCGACGGCTGCCCGGCCTGATTGCGGTGCGATGCGAAGAAGCCGAGCGGTCCGCTCTGGAAGGCGTAGGCGGCATTGACGCCGTCTCCGGCCAGTGGTCCGATGCCTTCGGCGCCCTCGCGGACATCGCCCGGTCCGATGCGCTTGCCGCCGGCGGTGACGACGGCGAAGCAGCTTTCGACGTCGCCGGCCACGGCCCGCATCAGGTCGAGCATGTGCGTGCCGAGCACCCACAGGTCTTCGCCTCCGCCGCGCCGGTCTTCCTTGCCGCGGGCCCGCAGTTCGAGCAGGTCGCCGATTTCGCCGGCCGCGATCAGCTCCCGGGCGATGGCGAGTTGCGGGGTGTAGCGGTTGGTGTGGGCGATCGCCAGTTTCAGATGCCGCATGTCGAACGCCCGCACGACGTCGTCGGCCTCTGCGAGCGTGCGGCAGAAAGGCTTCTCCATGTAGACGTGGCAGCCGTGCTCGGCGCAGGCCATCAGCATGGCGTGGTGCTGGTCGATCCACCGCGGGCAGACGGCGACGATGTCGAGCTTCTCGGACTCGAGCATCTTGCGGTAGTCGGCGTACCCGGTGCGCGCCCCCGTGCGTTTGACGGCGGCGGCGCGGCCGGCTTCGTGCTCGTCGGCGACGGCGGCGACTTCGACGTTAGGAAACTCCTTCCAGACGACATCGAGGCCGTGGCCGTAGTCGCCCTTGCCGGTGCGGCCGATGATTCCCACGCGATAAGTGCGGGCCATGGTACGTGTTCCTCGCTGCTCTTGCGGCGTGGACGGAGAACGTCGCGATTCTGCCGGGCATCATGCACCGCTGCACGACGAATCGCAAGCGATGAACGGCCGTAGCACAAGCGTCTCGCTTGTGCCGGCCGTCGCAGGGAATTGTGGGAATCGGCCGTGATCCGAGCAAGCGAGACGCTTGCTCTACGGCCCCGGTTGCATGGATCCCGGCGCGCCGCCACACTGGATTTCATGGCCGGGATGAAGGTTCTTGTGCTATTCACGATGACTGCGACCGCGGCATGGCCGCTGGGCGCGCGGGGTGACGATGCGCCGGCGGGTGCGTCGGAACTTTTGATTTACGACCAGCCGAAGACGTTTCGGCTGCAGTGCGAGCTTTCCATCTCTGCGCCCGCCGGGGTCATCCTGCAGAACGTGCACGCCACTTGTCCGCTCCCGGTCGAGTGGCCGGAGCAGAAGGTGCGGCTGATCGCCGAAACACTGCCGCGCGGCGCCCGGTCGCAGGTGACCGCCATTCCCCACACCGGGGCGGTGCTCAACTTCTACATCCCGCTGCTGCCGCCCGGGCAGACGGCGACCGCGACGCGGGTCTACGAAATCACCCGCTATCGGGTTCGCCTCAAGGGGGATGTGTCCTCGCTTGATGTCCCGCAGAAGCTGCCGCGCGACGCCGCGGCCGCGGTCAAGATGACCGTCGAGGAGCGCCGCAGCGGCGGCCGGTTCCGCGACCTCGCCCGCGAAATCGCCGCAAACGAGGAAGCCTGGGACGCGGCGCGGCAGTTCTTCCGCTGGATCCGCACGAACGTCAGCTATGAAGAAGGCGAGTTTCGCGGCGCCGCCGAGACGCTGGCGAAGAAGGTCGGCGACTGTGAGGACATGACGGCGCTGTTCGTCGCTTTGTGCCGCGCTGCGGGGATCCCGGCGCGCAACGTGTGGATCGAGAACCACGCCTATCCCGAGTTTTACATGGCCGATGAGCACGGCAACGGCGCGTGGATTCCGGTGCAGGTTTCCGGGCCGGAGTGGTTCGGCGAAATGGCCGAATACCGTCCGATCGTGCAGAAGGGCGACGAGCTGCGCGATCCGATCCGCCGGCGCACCGTGCGCTACATTCCGCAAAGCGCCCGCGCGGCCGGCGGCGCGCCGCGGCTGGTTGTGTCGCGGACGATCCTGCCTCTCGAACCGCCGCCGGACGACGCTCCGGCAGCGGTTCCCGCCGCATCCCGCTGATCGCCGGTCCTTCCGATGCACATCGCGATCATCACCGCCGGCGGGGCCGGCATGTTCTGCGGCTCGTGCATGCACGACAACACGTGGGCGCGGGCGCTGCGCGCCGCAGGCTGCGAGGTCACGCTAATTCCCACCTACACGCCGATCCGCGTCGACGAGCAAGACCAGAGTGAGCACGAGGTGTACCTGGGCGGCATCAACCTCTATCTCGAGTTCCAGTTGCCGTTGTGGCGGCGGCTGCCGCGGATGCTGACGCGGTGGCTCGACGCGCCGCGGGTGCTGAACCTGACGCGGTTCGCCTCCAACGACGCCCGCAAGCTGGGACCATTGACGGTGGCCATGCTCGACGGCGACGACGGTCCCCAGCGTCGCGCCACCGCGGAGCTGGTGGCGTTTCTGGCGGATGAATTGCGGCCGGACGCGATCGTATTCAGCAATGCGCTGCTGGCGGGGACGCTACGGCCGCTGCGCGAGAAGTTCACCGGTCGCATCTTCTGCACGCTGCAGGGCGACGACGTGTTTCTGGAGGACCTGCCGACGCCGTACCGCGCGCAGGCGATCGAACGCATCACCGCCCGGGCGGCAGATTTCGACGGCTTTCTTGTCCATAGCCGCTATTACCGCGATTTCATGGCGGATTACCTGCGGCTGCCGGTCGAGAGGTTCCACCGGATTCCGCTGGGGATCGATCTGTCCGGCCACGACGGAATCGCCGCGGTCCGCGACCGCGGGTCCTTCACGGTCGGCTACTTCGCCCGCATCTGTCCCGAAAAGGGCTTGCATCGCCTGCTGGAGGCCTTCCGGCTGCTCCACGCGCGGCGGCCACACACGCGGCTGGTGGCCGGCGGATATCTCGGCCGGCGCGATGCGCGGTACTTCCGTCGGCTCGTCCGCGAGGCGCGACCACTGGGTGATGCCTTCGTGTACGCCGGCAGCCCGATGACGCACGAAGCAAAAGTCGAGCTGCTCAAATCCTTCGACGTGTTGTCGGTGCCTACGGAGTATCACGAGCCGAAGGGGTTGTACGTGCTCGAGGCGCTGGCGAATGGGGTGCCAGTCGTCCAGCCGCGTCACGGGGCATTTCCGGAACTGATCGAAGCGACCGGCGGCGGGCTGCTGGTCGAACCGAACGATCCCGAGGCATTGGCGGCCGCCTTGGAACGGCTGCTCGACCACCCGCACGAACGCTACGCACTGGCCGCGGCAGGCCAGCGCAGCGTGCGCGAGCAGTTCAACGACCGCCTGATGGCCGAAGAAACGCTGGCCGTGCTCAGCGGGTCAGCCGACGTGCGTCGTGACGCCGTTGACAGGCTTCGCCAGGAAGCCTAGAGTCCCGCCTCGCCCCGCGCAGTTCGCCGGCTCGACGGCGGCTTCGCCGGATGCACGCATGGGCGGTGGTCATGGAGGACGAAGGGTGACGGCGAAGTACGGCTGGTGGATTGCGCTTGCCGTCAGCGCCCCCTTCTGTGGGGCCGGCTGTGCCCCGCAGGCGGCGTTGCCGCCGCAGCCTTCGCTGAGCAATTCCGCCCGCCCACCATTGCTTTCGACCACACCGGTGGCCCCCGCGCCTGCGTCGCCACGTTTGGAACTCGCTCAGCCGGGCGCAGGCAATTGGCGGCCGGAAGTCGACGCACGTGAGTGGCGCTCGGTCGTGCTGCACCATACCGCCACCGACGCCGGCAGCGTCGAGAGCATTCACGAATCGCACCTCAAGCGGCAGTGGCTGGGCATCGGTTATCACTTCGTCATCGGCAACGGCGAGGGCATGCCCGACGGCGAAGTCGAACCCACTTTCCGTTGGCGGCAGCAGCTCCACGGCGCGCACGCGGGTGACGCCGAGCACAATGAGCATGGCATCGGCATCGCGCTCGTGGGCAACTTTGATGAGAAGCCGCCGACGCCGGCGCAGCTCGGGGCGGTCAAGGGCCTCGTCGCCTGGCTGCAGTCTGCGTACGGCATTTCGGACTCGGCGGTCATCGGCCACAACGAGGTCAAGGCGACCGAGTGCCCCGGGCGGCTGTTGCCTCTGGCGGAGATCCGCGCCGGCAACTCCGGCCAACTTCTGGGATGGCGCCGACCATGAACTCGCCGCGACAGCACCGCTTCTCGATCGGTCGCCCCGCAACGTTTGCGCTCTGCGAAGCGGACCGCCGCCACCTGCGCGTCCGGGATGCGGCGAGAACGGCACGCGACGACAATCCCTGCCCGTTCGGTTACGTCACGCGCCGCATCGATCCGGAGCGGCGGCGCTGTTGGCAATGGGTGCCGCAGCACTACGAACCGCGCTACGCCTATCCCCTGCTGGTCTGGCTGCACGATCGCGGCGGCGATCCGGCCGAACTCCTGGATGTGATGCCGGCCATCAGCGAACGGAACTACCTGGGTCTGTCGCTGCCGGTCGAGGATGTGCTGCGTGCCGGTTCAGATGCCGCCGTCGCGTCGCTGGCCTTCCGACTTCGCCGGATCGTGTTGCGCGTGCGCTCGCAGCTTCGCGTACACAGCGAGCGGGTGATTCCGCTGGGCTTTGGAGCCGGTGGGACGCTCGCGCTCCAGTTGCTGCTGCATCGGCCGGACTGGTTCGGCGGCGCCGCCGCACTGTGCGGCACCCGGCTCGCGGACATTCGGCTGCGCGAATTGCGGCAACTGGGGAGAAAGCGCGTGCTGCTTGCCGGCACAGGCTCCGCGACGCAATCGCCGGTGGAAGAAGCGCACCGCACCGCGAGGCTGCTCCATGCGGCCGGCCTCGAGGTGACGCACCGCGCTTATGCGGCCGCCGATGTCCCGACACCGCGAATGCTGCGCGACGTCGACGGATGGGTGATGGCCGGCATCGCCGCACGAAAGTAGACGGGTCGCTCCGCGACCCGATCCGGTCGCGGAGCGACCGGTCTACTTTTCAGGGCTTGCTCGTCCTCCGCGGCGGCGCTAACAATTGCCGCGGAACTACGCCTGCTCATCCGCCCGCATCCTTTGCCGCCCAGCAGACTGGTGGACCACGCACCTTCCGCGCCCGTCGAGAACCTCAGCCGCTACGTCGTCGGGATCGATCTCGGCACGACGAACTCGGCCGTCGCGTACGTCAATACTGCCGTAGAGGCGTGGCGCGTCGAGACGTTCGCCGCGCCGCAGCTCGTTGCGCCCGGACAGGTGGAAGCGCGCGAGACGCTGCCTTCTTTCCACTACGAGGCGGCGGCCGGTGAGTTCTCGCCCCAAGCGCTCGCCTTACCCTGGTCGAAGGAGGAGCCGGGCTACGCGGTGGGCGTGATGGCCCGCGAGCAGGGCATGCTCGTCCCCGGCCGCGCCATCCAAAGTGCGAAATCGTGGCTGTGCCACACAGGCGTCGACCGCACGGCGGAACTGCTGCCGTGGCAGGGCGCCGCAGACGTCGAGCGGCTCTCGCCCGTCGAAGTCAGTTCCCGTTACCTGAGGCACATCGCCGAAGCCTGGAATGCTCGCTTTCCGACAGACCCACTGGACGCGCAGGACGTTGTGCTCACGCTGCCGGCATCCTTCGACGAAGTCGCTCGCGAGCTGACGGTGAAGTCCGCGGCCGCCGCCGGACTGCCGCGCGTCGTGTTGATTGAAGAGCCGCAGGCGGCGTTCTATGCCTGGATCGACGCGCACCGCGACAACTGGCAGCGGCTGGTCGAGCCGGGACAGAAGATCCTGGTGTGCGACATCGGCGGCGGCACGACGGACTTCACGCTGATTCGCGTCCGGGAGAGCGAGGGCGGCAAAATCCACTTTCACCGCGTGGCCGTCGGCGAACACCTGATCCTTGGCGGCGACAATCTGGACCTCGCGCTCGCCCGGCACGTCGAGCAGAAGCTCGCTGCGGGCCGCACGCGTGGGCAGTCGAACTCGTCCGAGGGCGAAGGTTCTGACGTTTCCGAGGAAGCCCCGCAGCGGCTGGAACCGCGGCAATGGGCCGTGCTGGTGCGGACCTGCCGACACGTGAAAGAGACGCTGCTGAGCGACGGCGCGCCCGAGCGGTACACCATCCATCTGCCGGGCGCCGGCAGTCGGCTGCTGGGAGGCGGCACGCAGGTGGAAGTGTTGCGCGAGGATACCGAGCGCTTACTGATCGAGGGATTCCTCGAGCGCGCCTCGCTCGACGACAAGCCGCAAACGAGACGGTCCGGCTTCCAGGAGTTCGGACTGCCCTATGCGGCCGATCCGGCGATCACGCGGTACCTCGCGACATTCCTTACGGCGCACCGCTTCGCCGGCGCCAGCGATGAAGAACTGGCAGAAGGTAGGGTGGGCTGTGCCCACCAATCGACGGACGCGATGGTGGTGGGCACAGCCCACCCTACAGGCCACGATCCGGCCCGGCCGGATATCGTGCTGTTCAACGGCGGCTTCTTCGAATCGCGGCTCTTGCGCGAGCGCTTGCTCGACGCGCTGCGCGGCTGGTTCCGCACGCCGGCTGAACCCGACTGGGAGCCGATCATCCTCAAGAACGAGCGGCTCGATCTGGCCGTCGCCCGCGGGGCTGCCTATTACGGCATGGTCCGCCGCGGGAAGGGCGAACGGATCGCGGCCGGTCTGGCCCGCACATATTACGTCGGCGTCGAAGGAGCCGGCGGCGAGCCGATGGCGCTGTGCGTCGTTCCCGCCGGCACCGAGCCGGGCCAGCCCATCGACCTCACCGAGCGCCGCTTCGAAGTGCGCATCTCCGAACCCATCGAATTCCCGCTGTACGTCTCCAGCACGCGTCTCACCGATCGCACCGGCGAACTCGTCCCTGTCGATCCCGAGCAGATCAAGCCGCTGCCGCCCATCCGCACCGTGCTCCGCTCCGGCCGCAAGGATTCCGGCAGCGTGCCGGTGTTCCTGCACGCGTCTCTGACGGAGATCGGCACGCTCGACATCTCCTGCCGCGAGATCGACGGCCCGCGAAGCTGGCGGTTGCAGTTCGACGTCCGCTCGGCCACGCGCACCGATATCGCCGCGCACGAGTCCGCCGCCGAAGCGGAGGGCGTGCTGGACGAAGAGGCTTGGCAGCGTGTGCAACGGCTGATCGCGGGCACGTTCGGGCCGAAGGCCGATCTGCCGCCGGCGAGCCTGGCGAAGCACATCGCGCGGGAGCTGAGCCTCAGCCGCGGTGACTGGCCCACGTCTCTGTTGCGGCGTATGTGGGACGAACTGCTGGCCGTCGAAGCCGGCCGCCGCAAGAGTGCCGAACACGAGGCGCGGTGGCTGAATCTCCTCGGTTTCGCCCTGCGTCCCGGCTATGGCTTCGCTCTCGACGACTGGCGCGTCGCCGAAACGTGGCGGCTGCTCTCGGGCAAGCTGGTGCATCCCTCGCCACAGTGTCGTGCGGAATGGTGGATCCTCTGGCGGCGGGTCGGCGGCGGACTCTCAACGGGCTGGCAGCAGTCGCTCGCCACGCCGCTCATCGCCTCGATCCGCCAGCTTCACAAGCAGGTGACAACGGGCCGTGGCAAAGGCGGCAGCGGCGTGGGCGGCGGCTCGCACGAGGCGGCCGAGATCTGGCGGTTGCTCGGCTCGTTCGAGCTGTTGAGCCTGGCCACGAAGATCGAGCTGGCCGAGATGACCCTCGACCTGGCGGGGCGGCCGAAGCTGGAGCCGCTCGTCTCGGCACTCGTCTGGGCGGTCGGCCGCCTCGGCAGCCGTGAACCCCTCTACGGGCCGCTCAACGCCGTCGTGCCCCCCCAGCACGCAGCGGCATGGGCGGGTCGGCTCGTGCGTCTCGACCTCGACGATCCCGCGGCCGCGCTCGCGCTGATGCAGCTCACCCGCCGCACCGACGACCGCTTTCGCGACGTGCCGCACGACATCCGCCGCGACGTGCTCATCTACCTGAAGCAGCGCGGCGCCCCGGCGCACTTCCGCGAGCTGATCGCGACCGGCGGCACGCTCGACGAGCAGGAACGCGGGCTGGTGTTCGGCGAATCGCTGCCAAAGGGCCTGCGGCTGGGGTGATCTACGACGTTAGCCGCGACTCGCCAGAGAAGCGCTCGTGCCGGAGCCCCTTAGCGTGGATTTCAATCCACGCGGGCCACATTAGTCGCCGGAATCGTCGCCGCGTGGGTTGAAACCCACGCTACGGGTCTGAGCCCGTGTCAGAACCACAGACTGACGCCCGCGACGAAGCCGTCGAAGGCTTGCTCGCCAACTTCGTAGTAATCCCAACCGCCGTAGGCCTCCCACACGCCCAGCACGTAGCCCAGCGTGCCGCGGGCGTGAAAGACCGATTCGCCACCCGCCCGGCCCCAGTCGACTTCTCCCGAGAACAGCCACGGCCGGTTGACGAACACATCGGCCCCGTAGGTGAAGTTGAAGCCGGCGTCCAGCTCGCCGTCGTTGTGCAGCCACGTGACGCCGGCGCCGCCGCGCATGCTCACCATCTGCACGTAAGCCAGTTGGTAAACGATGTTCGCGTCGCCGGTCCACAGCTTGTCGTGGCGGCTGAACGGCAGATCGCGGCGGCGGTAGTTCCATTCCGTATCGAGGCCCAGCGACCCCTGCGAGCGCAACAGCAGGCTGCCGCCGATGCGGTTCTGATTGTCGAAGTCGTCGCCGTATTCGCCGCGCACGCGACCGAAGAATGTCGGCAGCGTCGGCAGCCAGCCCACCAGCCGCACGTTCTCGCCGCCGCTCTCACCGAAAGCCTGGACAAGCGGAACGGGGCGACGGAACACGGCCCACTGGAGCGGAGTCGCTTCGCTCGTGCCGGTTTCGCCATTCTCCAGCGTCTGATCGCGAACTGCGCCCGTTGCGAATGTCCGCAAGAGCCGCGCCAGCGGCGGGACGCGCTCCAGCCAGCTCGACTCGTGCTCCAGCCGCCAGTCGGCCGCGGTGGCCGGTCCCGCGGCCGTCAGCGACTGACCGTTCGCCGCAAGGCAGCCGGCGACGACGGCGAGCCATGCAACGGCCGGCGCAGAGCAACTCCGCGCAGGACGGTCGGTGGTGGCGGAACGCCGCACGGCCAGTCCCCGGATGAGTGGTAGGGTGGAATGCTCGAGCAGAATCTGGAGAGAGGGGGCGGGAATCTATGCCCCTGGCCCTCACGTGTCAATGGCGACACGAAGACGCGAGTGCGGGTGAATTCGCGGCGATACCCACTGAACGTCGGCCGGTCAGCCCGCGTGCAATCCAACCACGAGCGGCTGAGCTCCCGGAAGCGGACGCAAGGCCGTTCGCCGTGCGACAGGTGTCACGAAAGAAGCGGCACTGCGTTTGCAACGGTTTCACACCACAAGACCGTGCGCGCCGACTCCATCAGAAGGCAGGCTCCAATGCAGACGACAAACGGCAACGGCCACAAGCGGCCGCTCGTGCTCATCACTGGTGTCAGCGGCCTCGTCGGCACGCGGCTGGCCGACCGGCTTGCTTCGCAATACCAGGTCGTCGGCCTCGACCTGGCCGAGCCGGAGCAGGCCGAGCACGACATCGAGTGGATTCGAACCGACCTCACCGAGGAACAAGGCGTTCGCCAGGCACTGGAGCAAGTGTGGTCCCGCTTCGGCGAGAAGCTCGACAGCGTCATTCATCTCGCCGCGTACTACGACTTCTCCGGCGAACCCAGTCCGCTCTATGAGGAGCTGACCGTCCAAGGCACGCGGCGGCTGCTCGAATGCCTGCAGAGTTTCCAGGTGGGCCAGTTCGTCTTCTCCAGCAGCCTGCTGGTGATGCAGCCGGATCCCGACCACCTGCTGAACGAGAGCTCGCCGACGCGCGCGCAGTGGGATTATCCCGAATCGAAGCTGAAGGCCGAAGCGGTCATCCGCGAGACGCGCGGCGAGATTCCGGCAGTCATCGTGCGCTTTGCGGGAGTTTATGACGAGGATTGTCACTCGCTCCCGCTCTCACAGCAGATCCGTCGCATCTACGAACGGCAGCTCGAAAGCCACGTCTACCCCGGCAACCGCGACCGCGGACAGGCCCTGGTGCACCTGGACGATCTGATCGACTGCTTCCATGGCATCGTCGAGCGGCGCAGCCAGCTTCCACCGGAAGAGTTATTCCTCATCGCCGAGCCGGACGTGATGAGCTACGGAGAGCTTCAGGACCGGCTGGGCGAGCTGATTCATGGCGAGTCGTGGACGACGATCCGCGTGCCCAAGCCGGTGGCGAAGGCGGGCGCGTGGGTGCAGGACAAGCTCTCGGGCGACGACTCCAAGCCGTTCATCAAACCCTGGATGGTAGACCTCGCGGACGACCATTACGCCGTCGACATCACGCACGCGCGGCAGGTCCTCGGCTGGAACCCGCAGCATCGATTGCGAAACACGCTCCCGGAGATCATCGCGCGGCTGAAGACCGATCCGGAAGCCTGGTACGCGAAGAACGGCCTGGAGTTCCCGGAGTCGCTGCGAGAGAAGCAGCCGGCCGCCGCCGACTGAAAGGGTCGAAAGACGAAAGGGCCGGAGGAGCGGCAGGGCTTTTTTGCGGCCCTTTCGACCTTCGACCCTTTCGACTGCTTGCGCTCAGTCGCGGCTGCCGCCGGCGACCTGGCTGAAGCGGAAGATGAAATACAAGAGCATGAGGATCGCCTGCAGCGTGGCGGCGACGTAGGTCCAGGCGGCGGCGTTCAGCACGCGGCGCACTGCGGCCGCACCGTGCTCGTCCACGATCCCGTACTGATCGAGAATCCGCTTGGCTCGGTTGCTGGCGTCGAACTCGACCGGCAGGTTCACGAGCTGGAAGACGGCGACGCCGCCGAAGCCGATCAGCCCGGCGATCGCCAAGCCGTGACCGAGCGCATTCTCCGCCATCACCATGAACAGCCCGATCATGAACAGGATGATCGCGGCGCTGGAGCCGAACTGCGCCACCGGCACCGCGGCGTTGCGGATTGCCAGCGGCGCGTATTTCTCGGCGTGCTGCAGCGCGTGGCCGGCTTCATGCGCGGCAATGCCCACGGACGCGGCCGAGCGGTTGTGGTACACCTCCGGACTCAGCCGCAACACGCGATGCGTCGGATCGTAATGGTCCGTCAGCATGCCTTGCGAGACTTCGATGCCTACGTCGTAGCAGCCGGCCTGGTCGAGGATGTGCCGTGCGGCCGCGGCTCCGGTCAGCCGGGCGTCCACCCGCTGGCCCTCGTGATAGGTGCTCTTGACCCGCATTTGCGCCCACAGCGCCAGAAGCAAGGCCGGCGAGACGAAGATCAGGTAGAGAGGGTTGAAGAAGAACATGGATGGGGTCCTGGCAGCAGAGACGGCGGCCGCGAAGGACTCGGAGCGCGGCCCGCACTCTTCCGAACGCTATTCGCCGCCGCTGCCGGAATCTTTGATAGGAAACCGATCCCGTCAACGGGGTTCGCCCCGACGGTCTGGACGCAAAGGCGCAGAGGCGCGAAGAGGCCGCAAAGGCAAAGCCACAGCCGCAAAGCGCGTTCAAGAGCGGGTCTGGCCAGCGGCCACAGGCAAGACCGATCGACGAAAGCCAGCCACCGCGGCTCGCCTCATTTGTCGACCCACTGAGGCTCTGCCTTTGCGCGGCTTTGTGCCTTCGCGGCTTTGCGTCAGAAACGGCGGGCGGGGAACGCTGCCTCCGCATGCACCTGAGACGAGGTGCTTAGGGCTGCTCCGGTTAAGGCCTGACCCGGTTCGCACTGCCCCACCGCAATTGGAGGCAGCGTTTCCGGCCCGCACGCGGACAGCAGCATTATGGGCCGGCTTCGGCCGCGGTCAAGGACTCAGCCGGTCACCGGGCCGATCGCTCAATTCGGGAGCGGCCGGAACGCGCCGCTCGATTTGAAGCCCCCCTGGGTGGCATCCCTTCCACCATACGGGGGGCGAACGCCGCGGGGGATGTCCCGCGTTCCGCCGGCGAGCCGTCCCTGACCCGCCCCGTTCCGCAAGCCCGGTAAGCCGGCGGAAATGCTCTCGTCACTCGAACGCGTGCCGGGCCATCGAATCAAACTCCGGACCGTGCTGCCCGAGGAATTGTTCCCATTGGCCGGCGTCCCAGATTTCGGCGTGGTCGTGCACGCCCAGCAGCACGACGTCCCGCTGGAGCTTCGCAAACTCCATCAGCCGCTCCGGAATTCGGATTCGCCCTTGGCTGTCGACGTCCAATCGCTCCGCCCGCGCATAAAACAGCCGCAGATAGTTGCGTAACTGCGCCGGATTCGCGGACCGCTGGCCCAGGCGTGTCGCCAGCGCCTCGAAGGCAGCCGGCGAGTACAGGCCCAGGGAGTGGTCAGTTTCCGGTGTCACGAAGAGGCTCTTCAGGGACTCGTCGCCAAACTGTTCCCTCAGTCGCTTCGGGACCGCCAGCCGCTGCTTCTCGTCCAGGCTGCGGGGATAAGTCCCGGTGAGGGTCATCGACCGCCATTCCTCCCCACTTGTCACCACAGAGGCCCAATTTACCCTCCGCAAAACGAAGTTCAAGCATCAGCCCCGTCGAGGCGATGCGCCGCCCGCCAATCCGCAGACGTAGGTGCATGGTGGAAAAGGGATTGAAAATTTGTGGAAAAATTTTCGGCGACTTCCTGCAAGCCTTACAGCCCCAGGAGTTCCCCGTACAGTTGCTCGTAGCGCAATGCCACGTCATGCCACGTAAGCCATTTCATTGCAATGGCTTGCGCTTCATGTCCCAGCGCGTCGGCCAGGTTCGGCTCTGCCAGAATCCTCTGAATCGCGGCGGCCAGCGACTGTGGATGGGCCACCGGTGTCAGCAGTCCCGTCCGGCCATCGTCGATCACCTCCGACGACCCTTCGACTGCCGTCGCGACGACAGGACAGCCGGCGGACATCGCCTCCAGGACGACGTTCGGCAAGCCCTCCCAGCGCGACGGCAGGACAAACACCGCCGCCGCCCGCAGCAGGCGTGGAAGATCGTCGCGGCGGCCGATGAGGTGCATCCTCGTTCCACTGGGCGACTCACGAATCCGCTCGCCAACGAGCGTCTCCAGAGGTCCTGCGCCCGCGATCAGTAGGTGAGTATCGGCGGTGTCGCTCAGCACCTGATCACAGGCCTCAAGTAAATCGGGGATGCCTTTTTGGTGATCGAGCCGCCCGGCAAACAGGATTGCGCGCTCGCCGCTTCGCAGTCCGAATTCGGACAAGTCCGCCGGCGGCGCAGTGGAGAAACGACCGAAATCGATGCCGTTGGGGATGACGACGACGCGCTCGCTCGGCAGTCCGCCGGCTTCGATTGAGAATCGCGCAACGCTGCGGCTCACCGCGACCCAGCGATCGACGAGGCGGCCGGTCCAGCGGTCGATGCGCAGCCGCCAGCGGCCGCGCTTCTCGGCCACCCGCAGGCCGCACACGATGTGTGGCGCGCCCGCCACGCGGCCGGCGAGGCGGCCGGCGATGTTCGCATGGTGCAGAAAGCACTGGAGAATCTGCGGGCGGAACCGCCGCAAGTCGCGGATCAACCGCCAGATCGCGCTCAGGTCGAGCGCCGACCGCGCCCCAAGACAGTGGCTCTCGATGCCGGCAGACTCGAGCTCGGCCACCAGCTTTCCCGGTGGCGTGAGGCACCAGACGCGAGGCGACCAGCGCGAACGGTCGAGCCGCGTCGCGAGCTGCACCAGGGCCTGTTCGGCCCCGCCGGGATCGAGGTCGGTGATGCAGAAGGCG
>JAHWKJ010000414.1 GCA_019347905.1 Planctomycetota bacterium | reverse complement strand
GAGGGTTGAGGGTTGAGGGTTGAGGGTTGAGGGTTGAGGGTTGAGGGTTGAGGGTCAAATTCGTTTAGCCGCGGCCCAACGGGCCGCGCGTCGCGAAACGCCGCGCGGCCCGTTGGGCCGCGGCTAAACGCGCTATGGCAAGCCGCTCAGCGCGCTCCGCAGGCGGTCGATGGCGAGGGGGACGAGATCGACCGCAGTGCGTGCCGCTCCGGAAAGCGTCAGGCCCAGCACCAGCAGATTGACCATCGCCCGCACCGGAAAGCCAATGACGAGCACGTTGATCTGTGGAACCGTGTGGCCGAGAAAGCCCATCGTGAGCGCCACCAGCGACATCGCCGCCAGCACCGGCGCGGCCACCTGCACGGCCAGCACCAGCGACTGATGTACGAGATCGCGCAACAGTTCGATCGCCGGCAGCGACACCCACGCCTCTCCCACAGGCAGCGTCTGAAACGTCTCGACCAGAGCCGAAACGAGCACCAGGTGCCCACCCAACGGCCGCATCGTGAGAAACGCGACGACCGCCAGCAAATACAGCAACTGCCCGCTGAGCGAGGCGGAGGTATCGAGTGCCGGGTTCACGATTTCTCCCAGCGCGATGCCCGTCTGCTGGTCGATCAGCTCGCCCGCAAGCTGAAAGCCGCTCAACACGGTAAACACGCCCAGTCCCAGCACCAGCCCCAACGCCAATTCGCCGGCGGCCGCGGCCGCGTAGGCGATCGGCGTGCGGGGAACAGAAACTGATCCGGCCCATTCCTCCAGGGACAGTGCTTCTCGACCGGTCCGCTCGATAAGGCGTCCCCATCGCTCTTCGAGCGGCGGCGGAATCTCGTTCCGCGTGATGAAGCCGTCCGCGTTCGTATCGAGCCGCTCGAATCCCCGCTCCGCCTGCCGCGGCAGCGTCGGCGTCACGAGCAGGGCGAGCAGCACCGCCAGCAGCACCCGAGCCCGCGGCGGAATCACCGGCTGTCCAAACAAGGGGCCGATCAGCATCAGCCCACTCATCCGCACCAGCACGAGGGTGAAAGCGTAAAAGGACGCCAGCGCCTGTTGAACGACGCCGCCGCCCGCATCGAGCGGCAAACCGGAGAGGAATCTGTCGAGGAAGGCGTCCACCGGGGAGAGACGACCTCAGTGGGGACGGTGCCGGGGATGTGGAATGACCAATGACCAATGACCAATGACCAATGCGAGCAGTTGTATGCTGGAGAGCATTCGGACGACCTCACGTAGCCGGAGCGAGGATGAAGGATTGCGTCTATCAACAACCGCTCAGCGCCGCCTGCGATCATTGGTCATTGGTCATTGGTCATTGGTCATTGGTCATTGGTCATTGGTCATTTCAATCGCGCAGCCGGTGCCCGGTCAGCTTCAAAAACAGCCGCTCCAGGTTCGGCTTGTGCGTCTCGACGGCCTCCAGGTGCACGCGGCACTCGTCGAGCAGGGCCGTCACGCGGTTCAATGTATCGTTCAACGTCAGCTCGTCGCCGTGCTGGTCGCGCGAAATGATGATCCGGGCGGCGCCGCCTTCGTCGGTCTCGATGTCGGCCACGCCCCCGAGCCGCGAACGCAGCTCCGCGTTCGGCTCGCGGATTCGCAGCACGAGATCGGTGCTCAACTGTCCCAGGAGCGACTTGAGCGTATCGCAGGCGACCATTTTCCCATGGTCGATGATCGCCACACGCTGGCAGACCGCCTGCACTTCTTCCATGTAGTGGCTGGCGTAGATGATGGCCACGCCCTCGTCCTTGAGCTCCCGCACGCAACGCAGCAGATGCGAGCGCGACTGAGGATCCACGCCCACCGTCGGCTCGTCCAGGATCAACAGCCGCGGGGCGTGCAACAGCGCGATGCCGAAGTTCAGCCGCCGTTTCATGCCGCCCGAGTACGTCCGCGGCGGATCGTCGGCCCGGCCGGCGAGGCCGGTCCGCGCGAGTGCCATTTCGACCCGTTCGCGGAGCAGCTCATTTTTCAGCCCGTACAAGCGGCCGAAAAACTCCAGGTTCTCGCGGGCCGAAAGATCCGGGTACATCGCCAGGTCCTGCGGGGCAATGCCCATCTCATTTCGCAGCTCGCGGCTGTGGGGGTGCAGCTCGCGGCCCTGAAGCAGTACGCGGCCGGCATCCGGCTCCAGGAGGCCCGCGATCATCAGCATGGTGGTCGATTTGCCGGCGCCGTTGGGGCCCAAGAGGCCGAAGACTTCGCCGGCCTCGACCTGGAAGCTGACGTCGTCCACCGCGACCAGACTGCCGAAGGATTTGCGCAAGTCCACGATTTCGAGCAGCGCGCCGTTCGTCGGCGCGTCCTCGTCAGTGCCTCGGGCGTCGCTGGCAGGCATGGTTTGGGCAGGCATACGAGCGCATCATTCCGAATCGGGCGCGCTAATTCCAGCCTACGGTCAGACTGTGGGCCGCCACCACCGCCAAGGCCGCGGCTGCGCCGACGCGCACGTTGTCGTTCAGCCGCACCGGCAGCGTCTCCGCGATCGCCCCGGCGAGCGTCGCCGACCCGCCGCAGATGAGCGCCGCCCAGAACGGCACGCCGCCGGCGGCCAGCGCCTCGGGATTGAAATACGTTTCCCCCCAGTAGATCACTGAAGCCGCCGGCATGCCCACCGCGAGGAACGAAACCAGGCCGGCCCAGCTCTTCCGCGGGTTCCAGGGCAGACGCGCGCCGCCGCACAACAGGCCCCCCAGCGTCGCCGACCCGTCGCCGAACGCCAGCACGGCCAGCACCGTCAGCCCCAGTTCCGCGTGCGCCGGAAAAGCCAGCAGCATCACCAGGACGCTGCCGGCGTAGCCCAGCACCGCGCCGCTCTGCTCGCGGTCGCCGGGCCGTGCAATCAGACGGTAGCGCAGCCACACGTGCAGCGCCAAGGCGACCACGACTCCGACGAGAATCCACCGCAGGGTGGGTGAGATGGGATCGCGGTGCGGAAACGCCCACAACAGGAACGGCAACAGCCCGGGAAGCATGTGCCACAGCCGGCGGCGGAACTCGGTCGCGTTCCACTCCGGCCGCTGACGCTTCCGGCTCGCATCCACGGCGGTGTTAGTGCTCACGGGGTCAGACCCCTTTGCGGACGTTCGATGGTGACAGTCGAAAGCGGGTGAGCCAGAGGCGAGCCGACCGGCGTGAGCCGGCGGGTCTGACCCCTTCGGCGAAAGCATAGATCATCGGAACGGCTCCAGCATCCAACGGAGCCCGCAAGGCCGGCCCGTCCGCCGTCAGGCTTTGCCCAAAAAAGGGGACTGTCCCCCTACCACTTGTGACTCACGAATGCGCCAAGGCACAACATGAAGGGGACTGTCCCCTTTTTTGGGCAAAGCACCGCCGTCACTATGATGGCGCAGGTGTGTGGCGATGATGACAGCGGCGGCAGGCAACGCGTGTCGGCGATTCTCCGCCAAATCATTGCTGCATCGCAACTTGCGGTACCGGGCGGACGTGAAAACGTTGGGCGGCACAGGCATTGCCAACTCCACCCCGCGCATCCGGACTCTCGTCGGCGGGAAATCGGGCCGGATCAGTTAAATCGTGGGCGGCGGACGGGTTGGAGGCGGTCTCTCACCTGGTACCCCGCCCGGACCCCTGGGGTCAGACCTCTTTCGCGGGCGTGATAACAGTTCACCACGACGCGTCGGAAGAGACGGGCCTCTTTCTCCACTGACGGAGGGTATGCGCATGAAGACTCGGACGAAGAAGTTGGTCCGCGAGCTGACAAAGCTCCGCAAAAGCGGCACGAAGAATTCCGCAGACAGGCATCGCTGCTGCCGCTGTTGCCGCTGTTGCCGTTGCTGGTAGACCAGTCCGCGCGAAGCCCACGGGTGGCAGCCCGTGGGCTTCAGCGCGATTCCACTGTTACAACGCCGTGAAGGATTGCGTCCATGTTACCTGCCATCGGCTACGCGATTCGCGAACAAAACCGGCCGTTCCTCGACGATCCGGCGATCGACGCCGCCGAGATCACGTTCGAGCGGGCCGACGATCCCCTGCGCGTGGACCGCTACGTCCGCGACTTCGACTTCGATCACGTGAGCGTCCACGCGCTCAAGCTTTCCGTTGCCAGCCCCGATCCGCCGGCCCTCAGGTACCTCGATGCGCTCAAATCCATCGCCCTCGAGAACGCGGCCGAATCGATCAGCGACCATCTGGGCTTCACCCGCGACGGCGAAGGCGGCGTCGAGATGGGGCACTTCGCCCCGCCGCCCTACACGCAGGCGGCCCTGGACGCCACCTGCCGCAATGTCGACTTCATCCAGCGTTACTTCGGCGACGTGCGGTTTTACGTGGAGAACATCGCGTACCTGTTCTCGTTCGCCGGCACCATGACCGAGGCCGAGTTCCTCAGCCGCGTGCTGGACACCACCGGCTGCGGCTGGGTGCTCGACGTGACGAACGTGTACGCCAACAGCGTGAACCACGGCTACGACGCGCAAGGCTTCATCGCCGATGTGATGCCGCACGCCGCGCGGGTGCAGATGCACCTGGCAGGCGGATTCTTCGACGAGCGCGCGGGGATGTACATCGACAGCCATTCGCACCCGCTGCCGGACGCGGTGTGGGATCTTTATCGCTATTCGCTGGAACTGGGCCGCGGCAAGGTGGACGCCGTATTTATCGAACGAGACCAGAACTTCCCCGACGAGACCGGCTGGCGGGAGGAGATTCGCCGCGTGCGGCGGATCGCAGAAGAAGTGACGGGGTGACAAGGTGAGGGGGTGACAAGGTGACGGCTGGCGCGAAGACTACCACCATCGAGGACTACCGCCGACAACTTCGCGAGTGCGCGCGGACGCTGGCGGTTGGGCGGAGCGATTCCGTCCGCGGCTGGCTCGCGCCGGGCAGCACGGCGGAGATGGTCAAGCTGTTCACCGACGGGAACCTCGATAAGCGCTACCAGAAACTGCACGACGAGCTGGAACTGCTCGATGAGGCGTTCGACGACCTCGACGAGTCGATTGTCGAGTACGTGAAGACGTTTCCGCTGGCGGCGTACGACACCGGTGCGTCGGACGCCGGCTGCTTCATGACGTGGATCGAAGATTCCCGCGAGCTGAGCGACGAGCAGTGCGACCTCGTCACCTGCCTGCGCAGCCGGCACGCGGTGGAGCTTCGGGCCGTCGCCAATCGCCTCGCACACGTCCGGTTTCAGGAGTTGGCGCAGTCAGTGGATTCGTTCGCCCCGGAGTGGGGCGAGAACCCGCGGCTGAGGATCCACGCCAATCCGATTCACGTGCGGGCGGTGTTTCAGACGCGCATCCTGTTGGATGAAGACGACGACGTGCCGGCCGAAGTGGTGTTCTTCCCCGATGGGAATGACATCCGCACCGCCGTGTTGGAGGACGAGCCGGGGCGATTGCTGGAGATGCTGGCCGGCGGCGGACACGCGACGTTCGACGAACTGGAGGCGGGCGAACCGGGACTGACGAGAGAGGAACTGCTCGAGCTGTGCATCGAGCTGGCCGATTTGGGGCTGGTGGCATTTGGGTGAGGCGAGTCGCGGAAGGGGTCAGACCCCTTTGCGGACGATGCGTGTTCCAAAGTTCTGCATCGCACGTCCGCAAAGGGGTCTGACCCCGTGCGAGAGACAGCCGCCGGCGCGCGGCCGGCCCCGGACCGGTTGCTGGGACGCCTGGGGGGGAAGAACAGCCAACACCCCCGATTGCCGCCCGCCGGCGGGGGGGGGAGAGATGGGGTGAAGGGGTGAACAAGTGAACGGGTGACGGGGTTACAGTGAACTTTGACGAGATCGGGTCCGCCCCAAAACAAATAACAATTAC
>JAHWKJ010000026.1 GCA_019347905.1 Planctomycetota bacterium | reverse complement strand
TTCCGATCTATCGGCGTCGGCCAGATAGTTCTTCTCCAGCAGCCGCGCGAAAAACGCCTGCGTCAGGTCCCGGGCCTCTTCCGCGTCCGCCACGCGCCGCCGAACGTACGCATAAAGCGGATACCAGTAGCGCTCACACAGATCGGCCAGCGCCGCCCGGCAATCGGGCGAAGAGAGATGCCCGGCCGCCGCCACGACACTCCACTGCGTGCTCCCAAACGAAAACCCGCCGGCCGCCATGGCCCGATCCGCAGAGTGATCCGGCATGGCCGGATTGTACGCCTGATTCACTGCCCGTTTCACGCACTTTTCATGCGGATCTACGATCTCGCCCGGAAGACGCTGGATTCTTTGCTGCTGGTCTTCGACGGCACGATTCGTTACGGCGATCCCCAAGCGCCGCCCGTCCGGACGGGAGCCGTCGCCGAATGGCGGCTTGAGCCTTGAATCTTATGGCGCTTGGGCAGGAGCGGCCTATGGCACTGGAACGAGGCAATCCCCACTCGAACACGGGGAGCGGCGTGTTTCAGCGGCGTCAGCCATGACGACTTTACGCTGTGTGCGGCACTCTTCATGGGCATTGCGGTGTTGATTCATGCGTCCCGGCGCGCCAGACTGGTGCGAGGCCCGCTTCCGCGACCTTGCCGCGCGTGAGTTGTTGCCGACGAGAATCGGCCCGCCCCCGCCCCTGAAACCGCCGGATCAGACCAGAGCCAGAGCGAGGGAAACAAGTAAGGAGTGGTGATGAGGCGACCGGCTGACGTTCCCCAACGCACGTTGCCGTCGGGCGGCAGGCCCGTCGGCACGCAGAATCAGCCGGCCGGCAAACCGCCCCCGGCAGACGCATCGCCGACCTCGAAACCGCCGGCCGGTGGCGCAGACGTCAGCCGCACCGAACCCTTGCCAGCCGACGCAGGTGACGAGGAGCTGAGCCTCGTTCCGACCGTATCGTTCGGCACCGGCAAGGGCACTGCCGAAGGCTCCCGGCGGCCGCAGTCCGACGGCCATTGCCCCCGGCACTTTGGCGATTATGAGTTGCTGGAGGAAATCGCCCGCGGCGGGATGGGCGTCGTGTACCGGGCTCGGCAGAAGAGCCTGAACCGGATCGTCGCGATAAAGATGATTCTGGCCGGCCAGCTCGCATCGCCGGAAGATGTGCGGCGGTTCTACGCCGAAGCGGAAGCCGCTGCCAATCTGGATCATCCGGGGATTGTGCCGATCTACGAAGTCGGCGAGCACGAGGGCCAGCACTATTTCTCGATGGGATTCGTGGACGGGCCGAGTCTTTCGCGCCGACTGGCCGATGATCCGCTGCTGCCGCAGCAGGCAGCCGAACTCGCCTTTCATGTGGTTCGAGCCGTTGCCTGCGCGCACGAGCAAGGGGTCGTGCACAGGGACCTGAAACCGGCCAACATCCTGCTGTCGGTGGCGAGGCCGTCCGCCGGGAGCGGCCAGAGCCTGCGGCAGGTGCCTGCGCAGAACGGGCCTCGCGAGTTGCCGTCAACGGTGACGTCCAGCCCCGCGTGCGGTGTCTGGATCGATGGCGAGTTTCTCGTGCCGCGAATCACCGACTTCGGACTCGCCAAGCGCACCGGGAGCGGCGAGCACCTGACGATGACGGGCCAGGTGATGGGGACGCCGGGATACATGCCGCCCGAGCAGGCCGGCGGCCGCGGGCATCAAGTCGGTCCGCTGGCAGACGTCTATTCGCTGGGAGCCGTGCTGTACACCATGCTCTGCGGCCGACCGCCGTTACAGTCGGCCAACATCATGGACACGCTGCTGCAGGTGCTGGAGCGCGACCCGATTCCGCCGCGGCAGCTCAACGCGAGCATCCCGCGTGACCTGGAAACCATCTGCCTGAAGTGCCTGGAGAAGAACCCAACCAGACGGTACGGATCCGCGCACGCTCTGGCCGCAGAGTTGCAGCGGTTCCTGAACAACGAGCCGATTGAAGCCCGCCCGATCGGCATGCTCGCCCGCGGCTCGCGGTGGTGTCGCCGCAAGCCCGCAATGGCTCTGCTGCTGACCGTCTGCGTCCTGGCGCTGCTGGGCGGCACGGTAATTTCCAGCATCTTTGCGGCGCGAGCGCGGCAGGAAGCCACAGCGGCCCGGCAAGCGCAGGACATTGCGACCGAGAAGCTCTGGGAGTCGTACGTGGCACAGGCTCAGGCCGGTCGCTGGAGCGGGCAGCCCGGCCGCCGCTTCGAGAGCCTCGAAGCCTTGGCAAAGGCGGCGGCAATTCGGCCTGCGACGGAACTCCGCAGCGAAGCCATCGCCTGCCTGAGTCTGGCCGATCTGCGTCGGGGACCGGGATGGGACGGCTGTCCGAAGGAAACTTCCCAGGTGGCGGTCGACCCGGCGCTAAAGCGCTACGCGCGCAGTGAAGCAACGACTGGAGATATCAGCATTCGAACGGTCCACGACGACAGGGAACTGTTTCGCATTCCATGGCCGGGGCGAAAGCACGACTGGCTTCTGCAGTTCAGCTCCAACGGCCGATCTTTGGCCATCCGCTACGCCGGGGGGCTGTTCCACGTCCGCGATATCGAAACCCGTAAGCTGCTCTTTCGATCGACGGAGGGGGATGGCGATACCAATCTCGACTTCCATCCGGACAACCGCAGGATCGCCGTGGCCGGCAGGAATCGAACGGTCGGGATCTATGAACTGGGTACCGGACGGGAGCTACAGCGACTGGAAAGCGGCACGCACTGGACGTCGCTGAAGTTTTCGCCGGATGGATTGCGGCTCGCCGCGGCCAGCCGCGGTTCGCAAACCGTCGCTGTCTTCGACCTGTCGAGCGGACAGGCGGAAGTGTTGCTGGAGCACGGAAGCGGCGTGCGCAAAACGGACTGGCGCAGCGACGGAGCACTTCTGGCTTCGGCCTGCGCGGATTCCAGCGTGTATGTCTGGGACCTCTCTGGCGATCCGCCCTCTGAACCGCGAGCCGTTCTTTCAGGCCACCAGGGCGTCGTCGATCAGGTTGCCTTCAGCCGTGGCGGCGATCTCCTGGTCAGCACGGGCTGGGACGGATTGCTTTGTCTTTGGGACCCGTTGATCCCGCGGCCGCTGGTGACCGTCCGCGGCGTGAAGGTCAACGGCGCCTTGCAGTTTGGCCCCCACGATCGGCGGCTGTTCGGCTGGAAGGCGGGTACGAAGATCGGCTTCTGGGAGCTCGCTGCGGGTCGCGAGTGCCGGCGCCTGCACGGCGACCCTCGGCTGCGGCTGTGGAGTGTCGCAACCGCGCCGAACGGCCGCGTTCTGGCGATGGCGCGCACAGACGGAGTCGCGTTCTGGAATATGGCGAGCGGACTCCCGCTCGGATCGCTGACGATCGGCTCAACCCGCTCCTGCCTGTTCTCACCGGACGGGCGGTCGCTGGTCACCTGGGGTGTCCGTGGCCTGGAGCGCCGGACGCTGACTTGGCAGGAGAGCGAGGGCGATTCGCTGACGGTGCAGGTCGGCTTCCCCGAGCCGCTGGGGCTTCCGGCCAGCCGAGCGCCGGAATGGGCGGCGATGAGCGCGGATGGTCGGTTTGTTGCCGCCGCGGATCGGGGGCGTAGCCGCGTGTCCCTGTTTGATCTGCACGAGCGGCGCGTCGTTTGGCACCGGACGTTTGCGAATCCTTCTCGAATCGCGATCAGCCCTGACGGCCGCTGGATCGCGTGTGGGACCTGGAATGATCGGCGGGATCGAGTGCGGGTGTGGAGTCGCGCGCGAGGGACGCGGCTCCGCGAATTCGATGCGACTAGCGGAGCCTTCCTCGCCTTCAGCCCCGACAGCCGCCGCCTCGTCGTCGGGAACGCGGAAGAGGATCAGTTCTATGTCTGCGAATCCTGGGAGGCGGGGCCGCGGATTCCCCGCAACAACAGTCCAAGCCCGCGGCCGCTGTTCTTCTCCCCCGACGGCAGTCTCGTTGCCGCCCGCATTTCGCCGCGGCTGACCCGACTGTTGGAGGCCGACACGCTGCGCGAAATCGCCACTTTTCCAAGCGGCAGCCCCGCCGGCTTCACGGCCGACGGACAGCGCCTGATTGCCGAGGCCCCCAATCAAACGATCGAGATTTGGGACCTGCATGCCATCAGGCTGCATTTGCGCGAGATGGGGCTCGACTGGAGTGCGTCGCTGCCGGATGAGCCATTCGAGCCAAAGCGAAACCTGCAACTGCAACTGACAAGCCGCCGCGTTGACTGAACCACAAGGGGCCGCCCTGGCGCGCCGGCGGCTCGTACTGAGGCACCATGGGAGCGAATCATGCACAAGCTCGCTATCGCTTTGCTCATGCTTTACTCCGGAGCCATGCTTCGGGCTGAGGTGACCGCACCCGACGTCGAGCCCCCGCCGGAGCCCGTGAATGCGACGGTCCATGTAGACGATTACACCGCCGCCGCCAACCGGTTGACCTGGGAAATCGCCCGTCGGCTGCGGGAGAACCGACTGCTGGTCATGTGGGCCATCGACGAATCGGCCAGCATGCACGACGACCGCCTCGAACTAGCGAAGCATGTCGGCCGCATTTTCGATGAGCTTGGGATCTTTGGCCGCGACGACGATCCGCCGCTGCTGCAGCACGTAGTCATC
The DNA here is from genome assembly GCA_019347905.1 of Planctomycetota bacterium. Taxonomy (GTDB): domain Bacteria; phylum Planctomycetota; class Planctomycetia; order Planctomycetales; family Planctomycetaceae; genus JAHWKJ01. The sequence continues at coordinate 16,625 of JAHWKJ010000026.1, read as the reverse complement.
GGCTTTGGCCCGAACGTGCACGTGCAGACCGAACGGCCCGAGTCATCCGCGGCTGAGGTCATCCGCGCCATCAAACGCGTTCCGGATGATACGAGCGGCCAGGAGCGAGTCTTCGAGGGGGTTTACAAAACGCTCCAGCGATTCGGGCCCATCGCCCGGCGTCTCGGGCGGCAGACGCTGATCGTCATTGTGACTGACGAGGCGGGCGACGACGGCGAACACCTCGAGCAGACGCTCCAGATGCTCCGCCAGTCCAAAGCGGCGGTGTACGTGCTCGGCCGCGAATCCGTTTTCGGCCGCGATCACGCCACCATCCGCTGGAAATCGCCCCGCACCGACGATGTGTACGCGATCCCCATCCGCCGCGGACCCGAAACGGCTTTTCCGGAAGTGCTGCAGACCGACGGCTTCGGTCCCTGCGATGCGAACGTCCTGGCGGGCTTCGGCCCTTACACTCTCTCGCGGCTCGTCAACGAAACGGGCGGATTGTTCCTCGCGCTGCCGGACGACGCGCTGTCGCAGGATGAGGCGCAACGACGGGCAGATGCTCCAAAGCAGTTGCGGGAGTACGCGCCGGAGCTGGCCGCCCGCCGCGAATACGAGACGCAGCGCCGTCGCAGCCGCTTTCGCGCGGCGATCGGCGACGCGATCGCCAGCCTCGACCCGCAGCAAAAGTCCGGTCTCGACGTGGCGGAGTACCTCTCCCCGGTTGCGGACCAGGAGTGGACCCGGCAGATCGACCGGAATCTTGACGCTGCCCTGAAGCTGCGAGCCGCCGCGGAAGCGGCCGTCGCGGCCCTGGAGAAAGTGGCCTCGCTACGGGATGCGGAGGCATCCCGGCGTTGGCAGGCCAATTACGATCTGCTGGTGGCAGAATGCCTTGCCCTTCAGGTCCGCATGGAACACGTCGTCGCGGTGCTCGTCGATCATCGCGAGAAGCCGCCTCGCACAGATGATGCCGCAGAACGCGGCTGGACGCTGACTCCTGTGGATCGACCCCGCGTGCTCTCGCCAGCCGCCCGCGCTCGCCTGAATGTCAAGCCGGGCGACCTGGAACGACAGACAGCGCGAGCCAAGGAACGCTTACAGCAGGTCGCCGCAACTCATCCCCACACGCCTTGGGCCCGCCGTGCTGAGACGTGGCTGGATTCGGGCCTCGGCATCGAGTTAAGCGCTGGACGGTTCTCACCACTTGACCCCGAGGACGCCGACGAGAACGACGGCGTTCCGAGGATGTAGGAGAAGAATCAGGCCCGGCTTTCCGCCTGCAACTGGCTCGCCAGCACGTCGAGATAGCGTCGGTAGCTGTAGGCGGTTCCGTATTCGCCCAGATACCGGTCGCGGCCATCAAGTGTGGCGACGGCCAAGTCGCGGGCTTTGTGCCGGCGATACGCTGGGAGGCGACGGGCTCGGGGCATGGCAGGGCCTCCGAAACACAGTAGACGTACTGTTTTTCGCAAGGCTCGCTTGCTGCCCCGGCCACCAGGCTGGAGGCACGTAAGTCGAGTTTACGGCAGAAGTTCAAAAGAGTCGGGGCGACTGGATTCGAACCAGCGACCTCTTCGTCCCGAACGAAGCGCGCTACCAGACTGCGCCACGCCCCGAATAGCAGGCCGAATTGTAACACTGGTGCGGGTGGGGTCAACTTCGGCATTTCCGTGGGTGGCGCGGAGGCTCGGGGGATCGGGCGCAGCCGCGGATTTCGTGGACCTGCGGCGGAAACTCCGCTGAAGATTCACTCGCACCCACTCGAACGGCTATAATTCCTCCAGTGCGCGCCTCTGCGGCCGCCGCGGTTTTCGAATGTGCGGCGTGTGGTGCAGGCGGACGCAGTGTCAGTCTTCAGGTTGCGGCCCCGGCGAAGGGCCGGCGGGTTTCCAGGGGAGCCATCAGGTGTCTCAGGCGACAAGTTCCGGTCTCGTGGAGCGGACGAGCTCCGCTGACGATGCCATTTCCGCTGACGCGGCCGGGTTGGCGAGGACGATGCCGCACTCGCTGCGGCCTGCGGGCCGGGAGGAATTCGTCTATCGACCCATGCCGCTCATCGCGCCGGCGAGCCTGTTCGTGGGACTGGCGTCGTTCATGGCGTTGATGGGTATGGCGGGGCTGGTGATTGCCCTCTCGGGTGTCTTGCTGGGCCTGCTGGCGGTGCTGAAGATCGCCCGCTCCAGGGGGCAGCTTTCCGGCCGTTTGCCAGCGACGCTGGGCCTCGTGCTGTCGGCGGTGTTCTTCGTCTCGGGATCCGGCATCCTGTACTACGAGTACGTGAATGAACTCCCCGAAGGCTACCGCCGCGTGCACTTCCCCAACGAGATTTCGGCGAATCAATTCGATGTCGTGAATGGCCGGCCGGTGCTGCATCCCGCCGTGAAGCCGCTCGTGGGAAAAAAGCTGTTTCTGAAGGGCTATATGTGGGGCACGCAGGTCACGCACGGGCTGGATCGCTTCGTGCTCCTCAAGGATAACGGCAAGTGCTGCTTCGGCGGCGATCCGGCCCCGTGGGACATGATGGAAGTCCGCCTGCAGGGCGGCCGCACAGTCGATAAACTGGAGGGCCTGGTCGCCGTGGGCGGCATTCTGCGGGCCGATCCGGCCGCCTACTACGAACGCGGCGAGCCGGCTTACGTGCTCGAGGCCGACTATTTCTCCCGCGCCAAGACGGCCTTCGGCGCCGATTGAGCGCGAGCCGCTGGTTTGGAATCCGCTAAAGGAGCAGCCATGCGCCGGACCGCAACACGCATTTGTGCGGCGACTGCCGTCGCCCTTGCGGCTGTGCTCGTGGCCGGCTGCGGACAGGACGACACTGGTGAGTTCAAGAGCTATTCGGAGCTGGAAAACGGACAGCCGGTGGCAGGCGCGGATGATGCGTCGCCGGCGACCGACGATTCTGCCGCGACCGGTGTGGCCGCGGATGGACCCGCGGACGGAGAGAAGGCCTCGAATTCAGAGAGCTTGCCCGCGGATGGGGCCATTGCGGCTCCCACGCCGCCACCGTCCGGCGATGGCGTGTCCTCATCTGGCGACAAGGACTCGGCGAGCGCGACTGAGCAGGCGGCGTTGGCCGCGTGTTCGACAGTCGGTCTGGCTGCCGCCGATTTTCCCGTCGAGGCCCCCCGACCGCCCTCGCCGCCCCGCGAGATCAAGCTGCTCGTGCCGCACGCTAACTTCCGCGTCGAAGGACCGGAAGGAGCGCTGCGGATCAGCTACGACGATATTGACCTCCTGAAGGTCCTCAATATGGACCCGGTGCCGTCCAATGCGGCCGAGTATATGCCCGAGTGGCTGAAGGAACTGGACGGCACGCGGATTCGCATCCGGGGCTTCATGTTCCCGCCGTTTCAGACGGAGGGCATTCGGCACTTCGTGCTCGCCCGCGACAACCAGATCTGCTGCTTCGGCCGCGATCCCAAGCGCTACGACGTGATCGACGTCGTGATGCGCGACGGGACGACCACGCACCACATCGCCAACCGACCGTTCGACGTGGTGGGCGTGTTTCACATCAGCCCGGAAGCCGACGAGGGCGGACTGTACCAGCTTTACGTGATCGACGACGCGGTCGTGATCGAACGCTGACCACCTCACACGAGGCCAACGATGAAAAATTACCGAGTCGCCGGCGCTCTGGCCGCCGCCGCACTGACGCTGGTTGTGATCGCCGGCCGTGCGCTGGCGTGTCCATTTTGTTCGGCGCCTTCGCTGACGCTCACCGAGCAGGTGGCGCAGTCGGACGCGGTCGTGCTGGTCACGTGGGTCGACGCCACGCGGCCCGCGCCCCCGGCGACAACCTCCGTCGGCTCGGGCGACGGTGAGGCCGCAGTGGCGACCGCGACGACTGCCTCCGGCAGCCCGATGGCCGAGACAATCTTTGCCGTCGAGAAAGTCGTGAAGTACGCAGGCGAGGCCCCGAAGAAGGGGGCTCGCATTGCGCTGCCGCGCTATCTGGCCGCCAAGAAGGGCGACCTGTTCCTGCTGATGGGCAACAAGGGCACGTCCATCGACTGGGCGACGCCGCTGGAAGTCAGCCAGACCAGCTTCGAGTACATCGCCGGGGCGCCCGCGCCCGAGGATCCCGTCGCGCAGCGGCTGGAGTATTTTCTGGAGTACCTGGAGTTCCCGGATCAGCTCGTCGCCAACGACGCCTACGGCGAGTTCGCCAACGCTCCTTACGAAGACATCGCGAAGCTGGCCGACAAGATGCCCCGCGAACGGATCCGCAAATGGGTCGCCAGCGAAGACACGCCGCCCACGCGAATGGGCCTGTATGGCCTCTTGATGGGCCTGTGCGGCAACGCCGACGACGCCAAGCTGATGGAGCGGATCATCACGGAGCCGACCAGCGAGTTCCGGCTGGGCATCGACGGCGTGATCTCCGGCTACCTGCTGCTCACTGGCGGAAAGGGTCTGGAAGTTGTCGACCGCACCAAGCTGGCCAGCAAGGTGGTCGTCGACGCCGAAGGGAACCCCGTCCTCGACGACAAGGGCCAGAAGCAGCCCGTGCCCTTCAGCGAGACGTACGCGGCGATGCAGGCGCTCCGCTTCATGTGGGACTTCGGCGGTGAGACCGTCTCGAAGGACCGGCTGCAGGAATCGATGCGGACGCTTTTGGACCGTTCGGAACTGGCCGACCTGGTGATCGCCGACCTCGCCCGCTGGCAGGACTGGAGCGTGCAGGACCGGCTGATGAAGCTCTACGGCACCGAAGGCTACGACATCCCCTCAGTGAAGCGGGCCGTCGTGCGCTATCTGCTGGTCTGCTCGCGAGACAAGGGCGAAGGCGCGGACGCGAAAGTCCCCGAGCACGCGGCGAAAGCGCAGGCCCACCTGGATGAGCTGCGCAAGACCGACCCCCGCACCGTCCGCGACGCCGAGCGGTTTTTCTTTCCGCAGTAACGCCTTGGAAGCAGATTTTCGACGCAAAGACGCCAAGGCCGCAGAGGCTCGCAATGAAAGACGGAGAGTGGCGTGGTGGCGTGGCTGGGGCAGGGCAAGCCAGAGGAGACTCGCACTCACACATCGCACCCCCGAATGGTCCAGCGCACGTCTTCGTTCACACGCAATGCCCCAGTCGGTTGTGCGCACCAACTCGGGCATCGCGGGAGACGAATCCACGACGCAATTGGCTTGTGAAGCTTCACGACCACCGGCGACCCCACCAGCTTTCCCTGCCCCAGCCACGATTCCCACGACACCCACGACCTCACGAACGATGGTTTCCGCTGCGCGCATCTATGCCATGCTCGAGAACGAGACCTTGTGGGACGCGGTCCAGCAGGCGCATCAGGCACTGTTTGCCGCCGACATTCCACACGTGGTCATCGGCGGCATCGCCGTTTGCCTGCATGGCTATCCGCGAAACACGGTAGACGTCGATCTGCTCACCCGCCGCGAGGACACTGAATCGATCCGCGAGGCGCTCGGAAATGCAGGCTTTTCCTGGCATTCCGACGCCGCCGAGTTCCGCAGCCCGGCAGACGTTCCCGTCCAATTCGTCATCGCCGGCGACCGCGCCGGCCCCGATTCTGAAGTCCGGCTGCCTGACCCGGCCGACGAGCGCTTTCGGACGGAGCTGGAAAGCCTGCCCGTCCTCTCGCTCCCAAAGGTGATCGAATCCAAGATCGCCTGCGGACTGGGGAACCTGCGCCGCACGCACAAAGACTTCGCCGACGTCGTAGAGCTAATCGCACGGCACGAGCTATCGAGCGCCTACGCGCGGCACCTGCACAAGACACTGCGGAAAACCTTCCGCGAGCTCGTGCGGCACGCCCGCGGCGGGTAATGCCGGCCTCGCGGACGGCGTCCACGTGCACGCTAAGAGAGGGACTGTGTCACGAGTCCTTCTGGATGCTACTCTGACGGTACGCGCAGGAAACGAACCGACGCTCAGCAGTGCCAGCGAAGAGCTGTGTCACTCAAAGTTTACTCTTCGCCGTCAATGCAGATCCGATCACAAGCGTCCCTTGTCGATCGTCACCAACATCAGCAAAGAAGTCAAAGATCGTCTGGCCAATTGACCTTGGCAGAGTTGATTTCAGGGAGATCGATGGGCCGCCATTATCGCGTTCAACAACGATTGTCCATTCGCTGAGCTCAGCGCACAGCTCGCCCAGCCATCTGCGAATACTCTCATCATGCAGCTCGACAGGATGGCCAAAGGCGATTTCGCACAGCTGGATGGTTTGCTGAAATGAGAGCAGATAGCAACTGGTGGGAATGAAGCCGCAGTGTTGCTGTACTAGTTGCCTACCACGACTCGTCCCAGCCGTTGCCGCGAAGAAGAAGTCCTTGTATCAGTAGACCGTCGCCTGCTCGGCCGGCCAATGAGGCATAGAGACTCCACCGCCGTGAGCCACCAACCCGCGTGGCTGCGATTCCGGATATAGCTCGAACGTGGCGGTCATAACGTCGAAGATTGAGTGGTGGGAACGAGGGCGGGCGACGCTGGTCCCCCGGTTTCGCCTCATTCCTCGTCGCTGCGGCCGCCGAGGGAGAATAGCCGGCCCTCCGTGCGGAGATACATCACGCCGTCGGCGACGGCTGGGGTGGCGTGGCTGGGCTCGCCGAGGGAGTTGCGGGTGAGTTCCTCGAAGGAGTCGCCCGTCGCCAGCACGACGACTTCACCCGCGTCGTTCACACAGTACAGACGGCCGCCGACGCAGACGGGCGAGCCGAAGAAGTTGCCGCCCAGACGCTTTTGCCAGACTGTCTCACCCGTGGCCGCCGCGACGCAGGTGACGATGCCGGCGTCGCTCCACAGGTAGGCGCGGGTCCCATACACGAGCGGCGTGGGGATGTGCGGGACGGCCCGCTCGATCCGCCAGACTTCTTCGATCTCCACCGGGCCGCCGGCATCGGCGGGGCGCGGGCGGACGGCGACGATGTGCTTCGGGTTATTCACGAAGCCACACGCGCCGATGATGAGGTCGCCGGCGACGACTGGCGAGCCGATGGCCCGCTCCTTCGCGTCGGGATCGAAGACGGCGATCTCCCAGTTGACGCGGCCGCTCTCGGGATCGACGGCCGTGATGCCGTGCTCCCAGTTGGTGAAGATCAACTCCGGGGCGCGGCCTTCGGCCTCGTAGACGCAGGGCGTGGAATACGTGGTGCGGCGGCTGCGGCGGGGAACGCTCCAGCGCGTCTCGCCGGTGCGGCGATCGAGCGCCAGCAGCGAACTGGAGCCGTCCTGATCGTTGCCGAGCACGACCAAGTCTTCATAGACGATCGGCGAGGCGGCGAAATCGTGGCCGCCCTTGAAGTCGCCCAGGTCGCGCTGCCAGACGAGCTCGCCGGCGTGTGTGAGAGCCGCGAGCGAGAGCTTGCCGGGCACGGCCCACGCGAGGTATACGTGCTCGGCGTCGAGGGCGGGCGTTGACGATGCGAAGCTGTTCTTCGCGTGCTTGCGGTGCGTGTCGGCATCGAACCCGCGGGTCCACAGCGGTTCGCCGGAGTGTGCGTCGAGGCACACGAGCAACCGGCGGCGGCCGTCGTTCTCTTCGCACTGCACGAAGACGCGATCGTTCCACGCGACGGGGCTGCCGTGGCCAACGCCCGGTAGATCGGCGGTCCGGTTGTAGTTGCCGTCGCTCCACCGCACGGGCACGGTGGTCGCATCGCTGACGCCCGCGCCGTTCGGCCCACGGAACCGTGGCCAGTTCTCCGCGGCCGCGCCGGCGGACAGGAGGCCCAGCAATACGGCGGCGGAACAGATTCGAGCGAACGCGGATCGCATGAGCAGGATTCTCATCTCATGATACAGGCGGCAAAGCCCACGGGTTGGAACCAGTGGGCTTCGCGCACAACGGTTTCAACGGTGCATTGTGTCGCAGAATCGTGGGCGATCCAATCGTGCCGCGGCATCAGCGCGACGCGGAGGCCGCGGAGCGGTAGGACTCCAGCAGTGCCCCGATCGCGCCCAGCGCCCGGTCCAGCGTTTCCGGCTCCGGCAGCGGCAGCGTGAGATACGACCGCCCGTCTGCCGCGTTCTGGATCGTCCCGCCGAACGCAGCGTGCGGCTCGGAGGCCCGTCGCCCTCTGCGCCCGCCTGCCGTGCCGCGTTCGCCGGTCGAGCGCGCCACCGCCGCAAACTGCTCCAGCAGCGCGAGGCCCGACTGCAGCAGCCCGGCTAATGGATCGGCCGCCTCGGCCACACGTGCCGGTGGCGCACTCCGAACGTCACCTCGCTTGCGGCCGCGGCCATTGGTTTCGGTCGAAGTGACTGCGGCCGGCTCCGGCTCGGCGTCTTCGACTGCGGGCGAGGGGCGTCCGCTGTCGCTGGTGACGCTCTCGACCGATTCCATGAACCGCTCCAGCCGGCTGCCACCCAGGAACACCTGCGTCTCGCCGCCGTCGAGCACGCCCGCGAACAGCGACTGCTTGAACGACAGCACGTCGAGCATCCGTTCTTCGATCGTGCCGCGGGCGACGAAGTTCACGACCTGCACGGATCGCGTCTGCCCCAGCCGGTGCACGCGGCCAATCCGCTGTTCCAATACCGCCGGGTTCCACGGCAGGTCGAGGTTCATCACCACGCCGGCATGCTGCAGGTTGAGGCCAACTCCGCCCGCGTCGGTCGCCAGGAACACGCGGCAGGCGGGGTCGTCGCGAAAGCGGTCCACCAGTTCCTTCCGCTTGCGGCCCGGCACGCCGCCGTGGAAGAAGACGTGGTCGAACGAGCGGCCTTCGAGCCGCCGCTGCACGAGTTCGTGCATGCGGGTCCACTGGCTGAAGACGACGGCGCGGGCGTCGGGCTGCTCGAGGAGTTCGTCGAGCAGCGTCGCCGCCTCGTCGGGCTTGAAGCTGAAGTCGGTCTCGCGGTCGATGAGGTACGTGCTGTCGCACGACATCCGCATGTTCTGGAGCGAAATCATCAGCCGCCGCTGGTCCTCCTCCCGCAGGAAGCCCATCCGACGCCACTTCTGCACGATGCGGGCGACGGTCTCGGCGTTCTCTTCGTGATACTCCGACTGTTGCGGCGTCATGGGGACGAACACGGTCTGGTCGATCCGCTCGGGAAGCTGTTCGAGCACTTCCCGCTTCTGGCGGCGGATGAGCACCGGCGCCAGCGTGCGGCCGATGTGGTCGAGATCCCGATAGCCGATGACGCGGCCGGTTTTGGCGTCGCGCTCTTGATGTTCGTGCAGAAAGCGGTACGTCGGGCCGAGCCGGTGCCGGTCGACGAACTGCACGATCGACACCAGCTCTTCGAGCCGGTTTTCGAGCGGGGTGCCGGTGAGCACGATCGCGTAGGGCGATTCGATGCGTTTGACGCTGCGAGCGGTGCGGGTCTCCCAATTCTTGATCCGCTGGGCCTCGTCCAGGATGACGAGATCCGGGGCCAACTCGCCGATCGCCTGCAAATCGCGGCCGACGGTGTCGTAGTTCGTGATGGTGTAAAACGTGCGGGCGGCGAAGGCGCGGCGGCGCTCGTGCTGCGGCCCCTGGACGACGGTCGCCGTCCGCTCCGTGAAGCGGTCGATCTCGCGCTCCCACTGGTGCTTGAGCGACGTGGGGCAGACGATCAGCACGCGCTCGACGCCCAGCAGCCGCGCCATGATCTCGGCGGCCGCCAACGCCTGAATCGTCTTGCCGAGACCCATCTCGTCGCCGATGAGGCACCGCCCGGCCCGGGCAGCGAACAGCGCGCCTTCTCGCTGGTACTCGTACAGCGGCACTTTCAGCAGGTCGTCGAAGACCGCGCTGGCCGTGCCGGCGGCGAAAATCTCATCCAGCCGCTTTCGCCTGTGCTCTTCGTCGCGGCGCCCGGCGATGAAGCCCAGCGCGTCGTCGTAGACGCGCAGCTCGTGGTCGATGGTTTCGGTGGCGGCGAGGAACTCTGGAAAGCGGGCGAAGCCGTCGCCGGCCAGCATCCGTTCGTCGCTGAAGAACTCGCCCGCGAGCCGCGCCAGTTCCGGCGGACACTCGATTCCCGGACGAAAAACCACCTGCCGCTGCGAGCCGTAGCGCAAAAAGACCTCGCTGAAGGGCGGATGAAATCCTTCCCGCAGCGCCCGCTTGCCGCCGCGCTTACGGCGAAGCCGCTCCAGCGTGAATTCGACGTGCTTGCACGTCCCCAGATCATTGGTGGCGAAGTCGGGGCAGGAGCAGAAGTTCTCGCCCAGCCCTTCGCCGCGAATGGCCACGCGGTAGACGCCGCCCGATTCCGGATTGCGGACGCGGAACTCGGAGAAGATCGGCTCGCCGGTGAGGTTCTCGAGCTCGAAATTCTGCTCGCGTCCGAACTGCCGCCGCAACTCAACCTGCCAGAGGGCAAGCGAGAGGTTCTCCGGCCGTTTGCTTCGCGAGAGCTTCGGACTGGTGCGGCCCTTGCGTTTAGGCTTCGCCCGACGAACTGTTTTGCCGGCCCTGGCCTGACGTTCCGTCTTCCGCCGCCGCTTCGCCGCCTGCGTCTTCGCGGGCATCACGCCACCTCCGTGCGCAAATCTCGCATCTGTTCCACCGCGTGAGAATTCTACGAGGCGACTGTGCCACACCGCAAACGAGCAGCCACGCAGCGTCGGGATCGTCTTGACGCCGCTCGCTCGCCGGTGGTGTAATCGCCACTGAGGCGCGTGTGATGGTCGTTTACGGTCTTCGACATGACGGACGATGAGTTTGCTCGGGAGATCCGTCTTGGCTGAATGGATCTGCGACACCGCACTGATCGGGAGGCATGCATGTCCATCTCAAGAGAAGAACTGCACGAATTTGTTCGCTTCGCCGGCGAAATCCTCGACAACGGCGGGGCGGAGTCACTGGGGGAAATCGTCAGCCGGTGGGAAGCTGCTCGCGAACGGCAGGAATCTGTTTCCGCGATTCGAGAGAGCGTGGCCGAGTATGACGCCGGTCAGGCCGTTCCAGTCGATCAGGCATTTTCCGAAGTTCGGCGGCAGTTGGGCGCGAAACCGTGACTTACACGATTCGTGTCACTCCCAGAGCAAAGAAGGAGTTGTACGAAGCCGCACTCTGGTGGGCCGAGCATCGCGATCGTGATCAGGCGGCTCGTTGGCTGGACGGATTCGAAAGAGAGATCGAGTCGCTCGCCGACGAGCCGGAGAAGTGCGGCGTCGCCCGGGAAGACGATGACTTCCCGTTCACACTTCGGCAACTACTCTATGGGCTCCGCCGCCAGAAGACCCACCGCGCGGTGTTTGAAATCCGCGGCGACGAAGTGATCGTCCACGGTATCCGACACTTGGCGCAGCGCGATCTCACGCCAGACGACCTTTGAACTGCGGCCACTAGCGAAACCGCCCCGGCGGCAGCGAAGCTGCGGCCGGGGCGGTATGGGATCGGCGGGACGCGACGGACGAAATCAGGTGGACACGTCCCGCCGGCTGGAGGGATTCGACTCAGTAGATGTCTTCGTCGCCCATGCCGCCGCCCTTCTTCTTGTCGTCCTTGGGCTTCTCGGCCACGAGGGCGTCGCTGGTCAACAGCAGCGTCGCCACGCTGGCGGCGTTCTGCAGCGCCGTGCGGGTGACCTTGGTGGGGTCGATGATGCCCGACTTCACCAGGTCTTCGTACTTCTCCGTCTGGGCGTTGTAGCCGACGTTGCCCTTCTCCTGCGCGACGCGGTCGCAGATCACGCCGCCGTCGACGCCGGCGTTGTCGGCGATCTGCGTCAGTGGGGCCTTGCAGGCCCGCAGGATGATGTTGTAGCCCACGCCCTCGTCTTCATTGCGGCCCTTGGGCTTCGAGGCCAGGGACGCCCGCAGCAGCGCCACGCCGCCGCCGGGCAGAATGCCCTCTTCCACCGCCGCGCGGGTCGCGTGCAGGGCGTCTTCCACGCGCGCCTTCTTCTCCTTCATTTCCGACTCGGTGGCGGCACCGACATTCACCTGGGCCACGCCGCCGGAGAGCTTGGCGATCCGCTCTTCGAGCTTTTCGCGATCGTAGTCGCTGGTCGAGCTCTCCAGCTCGCGGCGGATCTGCTCGATGCGGGCCTTGATGTCGCTGGTCTTGCCGCCGCCTTCGATGATCGTCGTGTTGTCCTTATCGACCACGACCTTGCGGGCGCGGCCCAGTTCGTTGAGCTGCAGGTTCTCGAGCTGGATGCCCAGGTCTTCGAAGATCGCGGTGCCGCCGGTCATGATGGCGATGTCCTGCAGCATGGCCTTGCGGCGGTCGCCGTAGCCGGGGGCCTTCACCGCACAGCACTTGAACGTGCCGCGGAGCTTGTTGATCACCAGCGTGGCGAGAGCCTCGCCTTCGATGTCCTCGGCGATGATCAAGAGCGGTTTGCCGGCGTTGACGACCTTCTCCAGGACGGGCACCAGGTCGCGGACGTTGTTAATCTTCTTCTCGTGCACGAGAACGTAAGCGTCTTCGAGCACGGCTTCCATCGACTGCGGATCCGTGACGAAGTACGGCGACAGGTAGCCGCGGTCGAACTGCATGCCCTCGACGACCTCGAAGTTCGTCTCCAGGCTTTTGCCCTCTTCGACGGTGATGACGCCGTCCTTGCCCACCTGCTCCATGGCCTCGGCCAGGATGTCGCCGATGGCGCTATCGCCATTGGCGGCGACGGTGCCCACCTGCGCGATAGCCTTCTTCGAGCGGCACTCGATCGACATCTCCTTGAGCTTCGCGGTGATGTCGGCGACGGCCTTTTCCATGCCGCGCTGCATTTCGATGGGATTGACGCCGGCCACGACGGCCTTGAGGCCCTCGATGTAAATGGCTTCGGCCATGATGGTGGCGGTGGTGGTGCCGTCGCCGGCAACGTCGGAGGTCTTGCTGGCGACCTCGCGGACCATGCGGGCACCCATGTCTTCGAACTTATCGGAGAGTTCGATTTCGCGGGCGACGGTCACGCCGTCCTTGGTGACGGTGGGCGAGCCGAAGCTCTTTTCGAGGATCACGTTCCGTCCGCGGGGCCCGAGGGTGACGCGGACGGCGCGGGCCAGCTTGCTGACGCCGCGGCGCATTGCTTCCTGCGCTTCCTGATCGAAGGCAATCATTTTCGCCATGAGAGAGAATCTCCTGCGGGGGGAGTTGAGTTTTGGCTGTCAGCTATCAGCGTTCAGCGATCAGCTTTTTCAGGCCGGCTGATCGCTGATGGCTGACCGCTGGAGCTAGTAAGTGCAGAGAATGTCGCTTTCGCGGAGCAGCAGGTATTCTTCCTCGCCGACGCGGATCTCATCGCCGGCGTAGGAGCTGAAGATCACGCTGTCGCCTTCCTTGACCGTGAGCGGGACCTTGCTGCCGTCATTTTTCACGTGCCCGTCCCCAATGGCGACGACTTCGCCGCGCTGCGGCTTGTCCTTGGCGGTATCGGGCAGAACGATGCCGCCCGTTGTCTTGGATTGCGCTTCGTGCCGCTTGAGCACGACGCGGTCTCCGAGCGGGACAAGCTTGAAATCTCCCTTCTTCGCGGGCTTCTTTGCCATCGGGTTCTCCGGACGGTCCTGTGAGTGGGCGGGTGCGCGGAGCACAACCGCGGGCTATTGGTCGGTTCGACAAGGTGTGCGGCGACCCTTAGCGAACGCCGTACCACGTTCGCACTGCGGCGCAAATTGCTGCCGCGATGTAACTTATCACTTTCTGCCGCCAGTGGAGCCTGCCGCATCCGTGTCGTAGCGGCGTGTTGGGTTCACGTCTTCTGCCACATTGGCAGCGGCCGGCGAAAGTCAGCGACCCGCACCGGGTGCCGTGCCCCCTTCTGGCTCTCGACCCTCGACCCTCAGCCCTTGACCCGCCTCCAGCAGCCACTTCTCGATGGCCGCGGCCGCGAGCGCATGCGCCCGTTCGTTCGGATGGGCGTCGAAGCGGTTCACCGTCAGGCCCTCGTCCACATGCGGCGACAGCACCGGCTCCAGATCGAGAACCGGAATGGCCTGCTCCCGGCAAAAACGGACGATCTTGTCGTGGGCCTCGTCAAAGCGGTAGTCCGGGCCGAGATTGTGCAGAAACGGGAACACCACCACGCGGAAGCCCGTGCCGTTCACCTCGCACATCCGGGCCACGTCGGCCAGCCGACTCTGCATCCGCTGCCACGGTTCGCCGGCGTAAAAGTCGCGAACGAAACTGTAGTAGCCCCGCACCTCGGGCACCGTGAACTGCATCAGGCGGAAGTACACGAAGTTGAGGAAGTACGTGTCGCGAAACAGGAAGAACCTCGGCCCGTGCGATCCCAGCCGGCGATAGAACTCGACGTTCTCGCCGGCGAAATTCTCGATGTCGTTGAGGCACAATACGTAAACAAACGTGTCGATCCGCGGCCGCTCGCGCTGCAGCACGAGACGAATGACATCCTCAACCCAGAACAGATCCGTACCCGCGTCGGCGAGGTTAGTCACGAGGTACTCGCCGGGCCGGCCCGCTTCCAGCGCGGCCTGCAAGCGGTTGGAGAAGCGGTCGGAGACGGCGGCGACGCCGTGCCCGAACGTAAAGCTGTCGCCGAGAAAGCAGATGTGCCACACGTCCGGCGGAACGCTCTCAGGGAACGACCGGTCGTCGCGGTAGGTGATGCCTTCGCGGCCTCGCAGTTCGAGCCTCCGCTGGTCGGGCCGCACATGCCGCTCGAACCACTTCTGCGAGAGATTCGTCATATTGAACGAATCGCTCTGGTCGAAAAAGAGCGCGAAGTACAGCTCGATGGCCGTCACCGCCGCCAGCAGCATCCACAGCGAGAGGAGGCCGTGCACGACGCGCAGTCGCGCAGCCCGCCCCTTCCACTTCCGCCGCAGCCGCAACAGAAGCGCGAGCGCCGCGACTCCCGCCGCCATCCACGCCAGCATGGCGATGACGTAGCCGATCGGGAGCGCGCGGAGCGAGGAGAGCATGGGGACAGCCGGCAGTAGGCGGAAGGCAGTAGGCGGCAGCCGGAAGTTTAGCCGCGACTCGCCAGAGGAGCGCTCCTGTGGCGACGGCGAATGAGTATTGCGACCGCGGCGATCGTCAGCGCGAGGACGCTGACCGCAGAGATGGCAATTCCAATGTAAAACGCGCGCGGGCGGTATGTCCACGCGATGACGTGCCGTCCCGCGGACACTTGGACGCCGCGGTACATGCCCTCGATGACGAGTGGCTCGGCTTCATCGCCGTCAACCATCACCTGCCAGCCCGGCCAGGCGAGATCCGTCAGGATCAGCACGCCGCCGCTGGCGGACTCGGCCGCAATCTCGACCCGCCGCGGATTGTAAGCGGCAACATGGGCGGTGGCATCGCCGTCCTGTTCCTTCCATGCAACGCGGCCGCGGCTGCCGTTCAGCCGGTAGAGGTAGAGTGCCGGCTCGTGCAGAATCAGGTTCATCACCGGGTCGACACCCTGCCACACCAGCCGCACGGGCCAGTGCGCTCGTTCGAGCGGCCGGACGGAGAGCACGTGCGTGACGCCCGCCCGCTGGAGCCAGTCGATCTGCTCCGGCGTGGCCTCGGTGCCGAAGGGCGCGGGCGGTGGGATGGTGAGTGCCGGGTCGAAATACTCCGCGGGACCGAATCCCAGATACAGCGGCGTCGAGGCCACGCCCAGCATGGTGGGCGTGTTGGCCGCCGGCGCGAACAGACGCGGCGGTTGCTCCTCGGCGACCAGAATCGCTCGCAGTGGGCTGTGCTCGATGAACTCGGTCCCCGCGGATCGCAGCACGAAGTAATCGCGATTGCGGAACGTTCCCGCGACCAGCCACAAATCGAGCGTCGTCGCCGCGAGGACAGCCGCGACGGCGACATATCGAACTGCCGTACGCGACCGCCGCAACAATTGATCGAGTGCAGCGGCTGAAAGCAGCCCGGCCGCGAGAGCCGTTACAATGCCGAACCGCGCCGGTCCCAGAAAGAAGCTGAAGCCCGGCAGATGCCGCGTGAGTGGCACCAGCACACCCGTCGCGTGCACGAGCGCCGCCCCGCCCATCAGGAGCCAGATCAGCATCCGCCCCTCGCGGAAGAAAGCTCCGGTCACGAGGCCGCAGCCGATGAGTGCCAGCGGCACGAGGCCGAAATACAGATGTGCCTCGGTGCGATTGGTCTTCGGCGTGTCCGGAGGGAGCCGGCCCCGGAACGGATCCTCTTCTTCGAGATACCATTCCCAGGGAGCGACAAGCTGCGTGAGATACCACGGCGGAATGTGCAACTCGCCCGGCTCGTGATGCGCTCCCACGCCGGCCCGCTGGCTGCGCGACTTCAGCTCCCATGTCGGAGCAAGCTGCACGGCCGCCAGCAGAAACGCCGCCACGAGCGAACCGCCGATCAACCCCCAATCGCGCCTCCCCGCGGGCCGCGCCCGCGAACGGTCTGCGGAGTCGCCGGCAGGTTTCGCGAACAGCCATCGCAGGGCCGCGTAGCCCACCACCGTCAACTGAGTGATGAACGCCAGATTGAAGTGGCCAGCCAGCATCTGCAGGGCGAGCACGACTGCCAGTCCCCCAGCGTAGCGCACGCCGCCCGTGATCAGCAGCGACTCGACGCACCACAGCGCCGCCGGCAGCCAGCAGCCCGTAACGATCGCCCACTCCAGCGTGATCCGCGGCGGAAACCAGCCATACGTGAACACCAGCGCCGCCAGTAGCGCCGCCGAGGCCGAAAGCTCCAGCCGCCGCGCGAGCAGCCACGTGAAGGCGAAGCACAGCACATAATGCACAAGCTGCACGACGTTGTACGCCGCGTTCACCTCCAGCAGCCGGTACGCC